>JAYUHL010000079.1:0-8150 GCA_043767085.1 Minisyncoccota bacterium | reverse complement strand
GTCATATTTAAACATGATACATTGATTCATCACTTTTGGAGCCCTTTTGGGCTCCTTTTGTGTTGGAATCCATTTTCATTTGGGTGTAATCTTGCGTTAGACAAGACTTATACTTGACATTTTATTTTACTAATGCTAATATACAAATATTGAAAAACTCTTTGTGTGTATGAGCGTTTCAATTTTATTTTTGAAACACGCAAGAAAATTAAATTATGTATAACAACAAACCAAAAAGCTCCTCTGGAGCTAATTATTCACGTGGAGCATCTTCCACACAATCAGGACCACGTCGTAGTTCTACTTCAGCGAGGCCTACTTCAGCAGGTTCTCGTTCTTCTCGTCCTAGTTTCGGACAAGGAAGTCGTGGACCAGCACGTTTTAGTGGTGGTAACAATCGTAATCGTTCAGGTGGTAATCGTCGTGGTGGTTCATTTGAACGCATAGATGTATCACGTTTTATAAGTCGCGCAACTGTTATAGAAAAAGAAGAGATCTATTTACCAACTCATACTTTTGCTGATTTTAAAATCGACGACAAATTAAAACAAGCTATTGCAAATAAGCAATACATTTACCCAAGTCCGATTCAAGACAAGGCCATCCCACGTGCATTAGAAGGTCGCGACATACTTGGTATAGCCAATACTGGTACTGGTAAAACAGCTGCATTTCTTATACCTCTTATAAATAAAGTTATGAATGATAGGAACGAAACTGTTATCATTATAGCTCCGACACGTGAACTAGCGATTCAAATTGAAAAAGAATTCAACGACTTTGCTCGTTTATTGAAAATGTATGCTGTAGTTTGTGTCGGAGGTGCACCTATTTTTCCTCAAATCAAGAGACTCCGCCAAGGATGTAACTTTGTTATAGGTACTCCAGGTAGACTTTTGGATTTAGTTAAAAAAGGCGAGATTGATTTATCTGATACACGATCTGTTGTACTAGATGAAGCTGATAGGATGTTGGACATGGGTTTTATCGATGATATAACATATTTACTTGAAAAAACAGCTAAAGACAGACAAGGATTATTTTTCTCTGCGACACTTCCTAAACCGATTGAGAAATTGATTGAAAGATTCTCCCAAGATCCAGTTCGTATTATGGTAAAAACTCAAGACACATCAAAAAATGTTGAACAAGATATAGTTCGCATAGAACGTGGTGTGGATAAAATGGATGTTCTAGAAGAGCTTTTATCTAAAAAGCTTGATTTCAAAAAAGTTCTTATATTTGCTGAAACAAAGCATCTAGTTGAGAAACTGTCAGTTGAATTAAAAAGACGTGGCTTCCGTGCTGGTTCTATCCATGGTGACAAACGACACAATGACCGTCAACGTACTTTGTCGAGCTTTAAAGAGGATACACTAAATATATTAGTTGCAACCGACGTAGCAGCACGTGGGCTCGACATACCTGATGTAACACATGTTATAAACTACGAGATTCCTCAAACATATGACACTTATGTACACCGTATCGGCCGTACTGGTCGTGCAAGTAAAAAAGGTATAGCTTTAACTTTTGTTCAAGGCTAAATTATAAAATATAAATAGCCTATTACTTATAAAAGTAATAGGCTATTTGTTTTTTAAACTTTATAAACTTCTGCAAAGTCATGTTCAGATAAATTCACTAATGCTTTCCAAGTTTCTAAATTAAAAGTTTTAAATTCTTTTTTTTCATCAATAAATTTTAAAAATCTCTGACGTTGTCTATAGCTGATAACCTCAAAAACAAAATGAGAACCACACACCTCAATTCCACAAATACTTGAAACTAGGATTTCTTCGTTATTTATATGCGTAACAATTTCAAAAGTATGGGGAGTAAAACCACGAACTCCGTAATCTGAAGCTTCTATCATTTTAAATGAATTTGATGAGGATCCATAGACCATTATTTTTTGTTCTGCTTCTGGATAATAATTCTTAAAACATGCAGGACAAAAAGCTACTCGTGTTACTATCTTTTGCATATCTATGTTTATTTAGGTGTAAAATAACTTTTTATAATTTAAACATTTCTTTAGAAAATAGTCAACAATAAGAGGGAACAGCGGTGTTTATAAACTTCATTGACTTTTATCTAAATAATTGTTATTTTTAAGTAAATAAATAATTTATTTATAGGCTTACATTAAGCAAGCCTATAGTTTTAATCCTTTAAAAATAAAAAAACATGTGTAGACTTAAGAAAAAACCCAGTAGAATTTATTTACTAACTACTGATAAGTCATCAAAAATGACAGTTCAGAAAGTTGCTGATGCAAGTAAATCAACAGTTAAAATAATTTCTAAACCAAAACCCTCAAAACCTGAAAAAAAAGTAAAGAAAGTAGAAAAAGTAGAATCTGAAATTAAAAAAAAAATTAGAGAAAGAAAGAAAGATAGAAAAAAAGGAATATCTTTTTAATCTTTAACATAGTTAGTTAATCAAATATGCTGGAGTATTTTACTTCAGCATTATTTTTATTATATGAGTGTCGTAAAGATATATTGTGCGACACTGTATTATTTAATATATATAACAAAGACAAGCATATTCCTATGTACTCTACCCTTGAAATCTACTCTTAAAAAGTAAAGAGTAATGATGTATTCAAATTAAACTTAGACATGTTTCTGTAAACAATTATTGAAATTTTTTACTTGTGCATTATATTTTAAAATTTTTGCTTTAATATCGGCGATATTTTTATTATGAGAATTGACCATATTGTTATATACGGCTATTTGTTCATTAGTGGTTAAACCTTGATACAATGCCCCACTGTTGATCATTTCGAGGCGTTTCTGTAGGTCTAGAGCTGTCTCATTTAACATCTCTTGCTCGATTTTAATAGTTTGAGATAAAATATTGTCTATTTCTGGGCATATTTCTTTTGGAGTTCCAAAATGCTGTACAGCAAGCCATGTGTTCTGTCCGTTATAACTACCATAACCAGTAGCGATACCAATCTCTGTATATTTATTACTGAGAATATTTGCACGGTGACCTGGGCTTGCCATCCATGCATCAACCAAAGCTTGATCATCTTTGAAGTTACCTAAGGCTAGATTCTCACCAATTGTTATATAATTGTAATTTACATTTTGAGCTAAATCGCCTACTGAGACACCCTTTGGTGATACATGTTCGAAATATTCATTAGTAAACATATCTTGTAGTTTGATCGCGGCAGAATTATTCAACTTTTTATTTAACACTAACTCATTAGGAATTTTGTTATCTATTCTATTTTTGTTTGTATAAAGTAATACACCCTCGATTGATAATTTCTTATTTTTGTCTGTTAAGTTTTTTATATTTTGTACTAGCCCTGTATTTATCTGATTTTGAGTATCTGTATTTATTTTTGCTATCGGTGGTAACTCTTTTATTCCAATGTCAAAACTTTTTTTTTCTTGCTGTGAACCAGCGATATATTTATTCAGAACAAGACTTACGTCATCACGTATAGTGTATATTAAAAATACAAGTATAAAGATTATTATAATTTTAATTAAAGTTTTCATTTATTTACAGTTCTCAGCTTTTCTATAGCCGAGATATTTAGCATCGTCTTCAGTTTTAAAATAAACTCGATTTTTGTCTTTTATCCTTGAAGCACTCTTGCAGCTTACTGGATAATACATCTTACCATTTTTTGAAGCTAAATACTTCCCTTCTTCTTTATTTATTTGAGGTACTTTTTTTGTATATTCTATAATCTCATCATTATTTTCAACATTTGTTTTTGAATCAATAATTTTATTCTCTGACAGAACTTTGCTTTCGTAAATGTTATTATTATTTGAAAATCTACCTAAAAAGAAAGAGCCAAGAGAAACTAACGTTATAACTACTACAGTTACAATAGATTCAACAAATCGATGTCCTATGGACTTGATTTTTTCAGTTATATTATGTATACTCATAAGTATATTATAAATAATAAGCGTCAATACCGCAATTACATATGGCACATAGGAAGGCTGGAGGTTCAGCAAAAAACTTAAAAGACTCAAATCCAAAGTATCTAGGTACTAAGCTTTATGCTGGAGAACAAGCAAAAGCAGGATCTATCATTATCCGCCAACGCGGTACAAAGATCTTGCCTGGTTTAAATGTTGCAGTAGGTAAAGATCACACTTTATTTGCTCTTAAACCTGGAACAGTTTCTTTTTCTTCAAAAAGACAGACGAAATTCAATAACACTACATCTGTTAAAAAAGTTGTAAACGTTATATAAAAATAAAACCCTTTAAAGGGTTTTATTTTACTACGTTTATATTTATAACTTTCTCACTATTCCATTTTTTAATCTTTATCTGATGTGATCCGATTTCTTTTATCGGATCCATTTGAACACTTTCTTCGTTTAAATGTATATTAGATGCCTCTTTAGATATAGCTTCTACTATATCTTTTTTGTTTATTGATTTGAATAAATGGTTTTTTTCATTTGCTAATACTTTTATTGTAAAAGTATTATTTATAGAATCTAGGAAGTTATTAAAATCTTTTTGTTCCTCATCTTTTTGTTTTGTGATTTTTTCTTTACGAGTATTAAGTAACATTAGGTTGTGAGGAGTAGCGATAATAGCCAATCCTTTTGATAATAGAACGTTTTGAGCATAGCCTTCTTTGAAATCTTTGACATCGTCCTTGTTCCCTACTTTTGGTATATCTTTGAGTAAAATAACTTTCATAAATTTTTAATTATTTTTTTAATAATTGGATTGCTTTTTCTAATGCAGGATCTTTTTTATTTTTAAGATCTTCTATCGTAAATGGAATTACAAAATCAGGTTCAATACCTTTTATGGAAATGGAGGAACCATCTGGTGTAAGCCAATTCCCTATTGTAATTTTTAGAGATGTTTCGTCATCAATTTTTATTAATTCTTGGACAGAACCTTTCCCGAAACTTTTTTCTCCTACTAAAGTAGCTACATTGTTTTGTTTAAGTGCTCCAGCTAGTATTTCCGATGCTGAAGCCGAGCCACCATCAATTAGAACTATAACTCTGTTATCTTTACTAAAAGGTGAAGATCCTTGACTTCGATAAACAATAGCATCTTTTTTACCTCCAAAATCTTCAGTGACTACTGTTTTTCCTTCATCTATAAATAAACTCGCGATTTCTACAGCTGAAGATAAATAACCACCAGGATTACCACGCAAATCTATAATTAATTTATTATTTTTACTGTCTTTAAATTGCTTGAAAGCTTTTTTGAAAAGGACCGCTGAGTTTTCAGAAAAACTATACAAACTAATGACAAAAATATCACCTGAGACAGTTTTAGTATCTATGGTTGGTATTTCAATTGTGTCCCTTTTAATTTTAACTTCTTTACTTATCTGTTCTCCTTCATGAAGTATCACTAATGAAACCTCGGTTCCTTTTTCTCCTCGAATTAAACTTATAGCTTTTTCAACAGACATATCGTTAGTTACGACTGTGCCGATTTTTAAAATCTTGTCTCCGCGTCTGAGTCCTGCTTTCATAGCAGGGCTATCTTTTAATGGAGCTATGATTGTTAGTATTTTATCTTTAACATCAATTTCAGCTCCAATACCACTAAATGATCCCTTTATTTCGGAATTGAAAGTTTTGTTTTCTTCTGGGTTAAAAAAGACTGTGTAAGGATCACCAAATGACGAAGCCAGTCCTGCGGCAGCGCCATATACTTTGTCTTGATTTGTAGTTTTACTAGCATAAATTGATTTTTCATTCAAAGTAGTCCAGACTTTCCAAAATGTGTTAAAATCAGTATTTTCAGTAATCAAGTTTTCTTTATTTGTAATAAAATGGATTTTATCTACAGCTGGTATATATGTCTTACCTGTTGCAAAGCCAGCATAAAAAACAATACCTATCAGAAAAAAAGAACTTATGATGTATGCGAATATATTTTTTTTCATTGTTGCCTTATTATGTCAAAATTATTAATTTACTTCAAGCGCACTCTCTGTATATTTATTTCTAGGATCCCAAAGCATCCATGAATTGATTTTATTGTCGGAACTGGCTTTAATCTGAGCACGGACTTTATCTGCTGTATAAACAGAACCTAAATCAAAGTCTTGCAACCAAGGTCGGATTTTTTTAATGTCATCATTAGCTAGATTCGTTTTCTTTACAGCTCCGATCATCGCTTTATTTACTATTTCGTATGGATGTTCACTAGAATTTGAAAATCCTGACTGACTTGATGAATAATGAGACGGATAAACCATTGGTGATAAATAGTCAAAGTATGGTAATGCTTTCTCCCAAACCTGACCTATACCCAAGTCATCCTTAACTTCTGTTGTTAATCCAAATAAATCAGCAGACATTACTATATCTGGATTTTTCTTTAATTCAGAATGTAAATATTTAAAAAACTTTTCTATGTTATCACTACGCGTAGCACCGTTGGATAATTTATAATCTATATCTTTTATATCTCCATCTGAAGGATAACGTATGTAGTCAAAATTTATTTCATCGAATCCAATACTGTACGAATAACGAGCTAGATTAACTACATAATCTTGAACTTCTTTCTTTGTTGGATCTAAAAATGATAAACCTTTTCGATCTTTCCAAGGCTTACCAGTAGTCTTGCTTTTTAAAGACAAGTCTGGATTTTCTTTAGTTAGATGATTATCTTGAAATACTGCAATACGAGCAATCACATAGATATTTTTATTGTGAAGTGTTTTTAGAAGAATGTCTATATCTGTGATTCTTTTCTCTGAAGCATCATACATAGATATGTTTTTGTCAGAAATCGGAAATGATATTTTTCCAGTTGAATCTTTTACGTCGATGATAATAGAGTTTAGTTCTGTATTATCAATCATTTTTATGATTTCATCACGATTCTTTTTTGAACCAGCAGTCCAACTAGATATATAAACAGCCTTTACATTTTCAGGTGTCTTGATATGCGTCACTTCTGTTTTAGTCACAGGACTCACTATTTCTTTTTCTTTCTGTATATTTTTTAGAGGTTCAAGCTCACTCGTATTTTTAGTACTATTGTATACAATCTCTTTACTGTTACTTAGATACAAAACTAATAAATACATAATGATAAAAAATGTAATTGAGGTGTAAAGTATGTTTAATAGTTTCATATTTTTGTCTTTGAGCTTTCAGTAAATGATTCTGTTGAAATATCTTCTTTATTCTTTGTTTTGTTTTGAGAATAATACAGATACGATATGTATATTAATAATGATCCGATAATCAAACTAGTGATTTGTTTCCAAGTTGGAGGGATTCCAAATTGTGGCAATAGTACAACCAATATCCCTAAAATTAATAAACTTTTTTCTTTTCTCATAATTGTATTATATGCTAATTATTCTTTGTCGACAATGACCACGAACTCACCTTTTTGTTTTTCAGTATTTTGTTTCAAATATGTCAAGAGTTCTGTTGCTGTCCCCTTCTTAAACTGTTCAAATTTTTTAGTTAATTCACGAGCAAGGATTATACTTCTATCCGGATTATTCTTCTCTAATTGTTCGAGTGTTTTAAGGATGCGATGAGTTGATTCGTAAAAAACGAAAACATTTTCATTATTGAGAGCTATATCTTTAAATAGAGTTTCTCTTCCTTTTTTATGAGGAATAAAACCTAGAAATGTAAAGTTAGCAGTAGAGATACCAGAAGCACACAGAGCAGTTACTAGAGCACTAGCTCCTGGGATAGGTATAACTTTAGCATTATCATTAAATTCTTTATAGACATTCGAAACAAGTAATACTCCTGGGTCAGAAATACACGGTGTACCAGCGTCAGACACAAGAGCCAAGTTCTTGCCGGAACGCAACATCTCTATGATGACATTTTCTTTACCACTTGTACTGTGAGCGTGGTAACTCATTGTTTTGTTTTTTATCTCGTAGTGTTTTAAAAGTACACCTGTTGTGCGTGTGTCTTCGCATAAAATAACATCGACTTCTTTTAGTATACGTATAGCCCGCATTGTCATGTCCTCCAAATTCCCTATTGGAGTTGCGACTATATAAAGTGTTCCTAGATTATCCATTTAGCTATTGTAACACAAAAGACTTTTCAAGATAAGATTTATTTACTATAATATATTTATGTACGACGAAGAAGAAACAATTACAAAAGAACCAACTTGTCCTCG
>JAYUHL010000078.1:0-3529 GCA_043767085.1 Minisyncoccota bacterium | reverse complement strand
TTGATCTCGAATATTTAGGCCGTGACAGCTACATGCCGCTGTTCGTCGTGCTGCGTGCAGGCACGGAGCATCTATCGAAACAGTCCCACTTCGACTGGCCTGGGCTATAACTATACATAAAAGCCAAGGAATGTCGCTAGATAACGCTCAAATTGACCTTTCAGCTACATTTTCATATGGAATGGGATATGTGGCTCTTTCGCGTGTAAGGACCCTCTCAGGTATCAAATTGCTCGGTTTTACGCCTGATTCTCTACTGGTTGATCCTGCTGTTTTAGCTTTCGATGCTATCTTGCAAAAAGAAAGTGAAAGCAACAGGAAACTGTTCGGTAATTTAAAAAAAGAAGAACAAGAGAAACTAGAAAATGATTTTATCGTTCGATGTGGAGGTATTTTAAAATCACAAAATACAAATACTAAAAATAAAAAACTTCAAAAAAGTGATAGTAATGTTTTTTCGACAATAGAAACAACACGTCAATTCCTAGACAAAGGTATGAATATAAAAGCAATAGCTAAAGAACGAAATCTAACGGCCGGTACTATTACAGCGCACATCGAACAACTGGTTGGTTTATATCCTGATATTAAAATCATTCACTTGAAACCGAAACAAAAAATAATCGACCAAGTTACAAATGCTAGTAAAAAAATAAAAGATAAAGAGGAAATAGGTAAGTTGTCCCCAATCAAAAAAATATTAGAAAAAGAGGGTATAGACATGACTTTCGAAGACATACGCTTGGCGCGCTTATTCATTTAAATTAATAAATAATTTGCCTTCATCTACTTTGTATGTTATTATAAAAATATGAACAATGAATCACTACATGAACTATTGTTTGCTAATACAAAAAAGCATAATAAAAAATATGTAGAGAAACATCTTGACCACTATTTAGAGCAATACAAGATATATGTAAATATCTTTAATTACACAAGTGAGCGACGTCAAAAGTCCAACGAATTCTTCTTAGGTATCAATGCAGCCATTATAGGTATCCTCGGCTATATAGAAATCAAAAGTACTTTTTCTTCACCAATATTTTTCCTATTTATTCCACTTTTGGGTATCGGTGTTTGTTATTCTTGGTATCAGATTATTGCTTCATATAAACAAATCAATCGTGCTAAATTCCGCATTGTTCATGCTTTAGAAAGCCACTTACCAGCCGCACTTTTTGAAACTGAATGGGAGATATTAGGCCGAGGAAAAGACGTTAATAAATACGCTCCACTTTCAAACATAGAACGCAACATACCACTCATGTTCATAACTATGTATGTCGTGATTATAGCTACCAAACTTCCGTGGAAAGTTATAATAGATTTCTTTAATTAAAATATTCTAAAAAATAGAAAACCCACCGAAGCAGATTTTCTACTGGTGGGTTTTAATTTATTAATTAGACATTACTGAGCCAAAACGAAATACTTTTTTTGTAATCTTATACAGTTCGAATTCAGCATGTTCTGCTTTTTCGTTTGCAATATAGATTGCAAAATGTGAAAGGTAGGGCATTTCAGATGCGAGCCTTCCAAGAATTTCCTGTAAAGTACAAGATGTTTCTTTTTTTCTACTCATAATATGACGAAGCATGCCCATAAATGTAAAATCTTTTTCCCATGTTTTTTCTTTCTTTGTCAGAATTCCTTCTTTAATACCTTCACGGTAACTCCACCCAAAAACACTGCATTCCGAATGGTGGTTAATACATAATTTTCCTTCGGCTGTCCGAAGTTTTTCGTTTTCTTTTAGAAAAGAATAAATAGTACCAATACCACTTGCAGGAATAAAATTTCCTGAGAATTTTTCCTGATCTCCTTCTGGGCAATAATCTCCCTTCCATGTAACTTTTACCGGTATCCAATCTTTTGAAAAATCATTTGCTAAGAAAGTAAATGTTTCTTTGGCAAGCTTATTTAACGTTTTCATTTATTAATGTACAGTTTTTCGTCCAAGTACCTTTAGGACTATCTTCTTGACCGTAAGAAGCAACCGAAATAATTTTTTTCCCTCTATGGCATTCTGGGAGTTTCTTAATTCACCCTATATCTACAAATTTATGGAAGTAGATTTACCTTTTGTATAAGGTAGCATTTTTGCTTGACAAAGTCAATAGTACGTGTTTTTAGTAAGAATAATAATTTATAACGTATTGTTTTATGGTATATTATATATATGAAACAAAAACGTTTAGATGCACTCGCAGACAGTATTTTTGGAATAGTTATGACCGTACTGGTTTTTGATATAAACATACCGAAATATACTGGTATAGTTAGTGATAAATTAATATTGAAATCCTTAGTAGTAATGTACCCACTATTTTTAAGTTTCTTGTTGGCGTTTACATTACTGTTTACTTATTGGCGGTCACATCATTTTGTGGCATCTGTATTGGTAAAAAATATAGATCTACGTTTTACAAACTATAATGCATTATTTTTCTTTTTTGTAACCCTCATTCCTTTCTCAGCTCATTTGTTTAGTGTTTATAATGATTCAAAAATCGCGATAATTTTATTTGCTACTAATATTATCTTTGTCGGTTTAGCTCTTTTTATTATGCGTCAATATGCTATCAGATCCAACACCATAGAAAATGAACCTTTTACTAAATCCGAAAACGAACACGCAAATATGCGTATATTGTTTCCAGTTTTTGCCGCACTTTGTGCTATTGGGATAGCATTTGTAAATAAAGACATGGCCCTGTTTGTCTTTACTTTTGCTATTTTGTTTAACTTCTCAGAAAAAAGTACTAAATATATTTTCTATATTATTAATATATTTAGAAAAAAAGATAAAAATAATTACGAAGTTACTTCTTCTAGTTCTATCTGAATAATAAAAACTAAGATGTTGGACATATCATGTCTAAAAGCTCTTGTACTCCTGTCTTTTTTTCAGCAGAATATTGCAAAAATTTATTTTCTCCAATAATTTGTTTTAGTTTTTTTAAACTCGCTTGTTTTTCGGACTGGTTTAATTTGTCTATTTTATTTAAAACCAAAACCACGTCTTTATTTTGTTCTATCAAATCATTGTAAACTTCTACGTCATTTTCGGTCATACCAATACGTGCGTCTAGAATCATAACTATTTTATACTGATTGATTTCTGATTCGAATAAATACCAATAAATGAGTTGTAAAATGTCGTTTCTTTTTTCATGAGAACCACGAGCATAACCAAAGCCTGGTAAGTCCACAAAATAAAAAGCTTTATTTATTAAAAAAAAGTTTATCTCTTGTGTTCGTCCTGCTGTACTGCTTGAGCGTGCTAGCTTCTTATTATTTACTAACGAATTTATAACACTCGATTTACCAACATTGGAACGTCCAATAAAAGCCACATGTGGCATATTATCCTCCATCAAATTTTTAGGCCCAACCACTCCACGAGCAAATATAGCTTCTCTTATTATCATAAATAGAGTATATCACAAATTAGCGTTTTTTCTCTCGCCAGTTGTCATATTCTTCTTCGTCTTCTTCTTTGTCTTCTTCTTCTTTTTCTTCTTCT
>JAYUHL010000077.1:0-8372 GCA_043767085.1 Minisyncoccota bacterium | reverse complement strand
CTCGGTGGATTGCTCGGGTTACTCGGCAATGCTATCGGTATTAATTTTACCCTCACTTCTATACTCGGAATTATTGCATCTATGGTAATGTTATTACTGGGATTAAATTTGGTTGGAGTATTTACAAAAAATAAGGTTGTATTACACTCTGGGATTTTTAACTTCTTTCGTAAGGTTGAACATAAAACTTTCACGCCACTTATAATAGGATTTGCAACATTCTTTTTACCGTGTGGGTTCACGCAGTCCATGCAAGTGGTGGCACTTTCTAGCGGATCATTTATGTCGGGACTACTTATTATGCTTGCTTTTGCCCTAGGCACACTTCCAGTACTAGCCTTTCTTTCATTCGGGTCAGCATCTTTTGCACATTCTAGACATGCACCACTATTCTTTAAGTCGGCAGGAGTTGTCGTTATTGGACTAGGTATTTTTGCACTTATGGGCGGACTTGCTGGAATTGGTATTATTAATCCTTTATTTAATATATAATTATCATATGAACAAAACTGTTTCAATCATAATTACATTAGCTCTTTTTGTCGGACTTGGCATCGTATTCATGAGTGGGTCAAAATCAAAAAATGATACCACCTCACCAACTCAATCAGCACAAAATGTTGAGATTAGAGACGGTGTTCAATATATAACAATCGATGTGAAAGGCGGATACTCCCCGAATATATCGACCTTAAAAGCTGGCATTCCTACAAAACTTGTTATGAAAACAAGTGGAACATACGATTGCTCTTCGTCGCTTGTAATTAAATCTCTGAATTATAAAAAAATCTTAGCTCAAACTGGAGAAGAAATAATTGATATAGGAATCCCAAAAGTAGGAGAACCGTTGCGGGGTGTATGCGGAATGGGAATGTATAGTTTTGTTATTAATTTTATTTAGTAGTGTTAGTGGGGGACTACAAAATGTCTTCACAAGAACGTTTCTTGCGAAAGCACAGTTCTTATCTTGCTCTTAGAAACGAAGATGAGGTACAATGTGTTTGTTTGGGAACTGCATTTAATTTACCCATGACCTATGTGACCTTAATGGAAAACACGGTTATGTTTATAATGGCACTTTTTATGATCTTGATGTGAGGAACATAAAAAATATTATTAAATCATATTATAATAAATAATAATATGAAAATAAATTACAAAATAGCAACAATTGTTTTAACAGCGATACTTTTGATCACTTATGCTTGGAATTGGGATAGTCTCTTCTCTAGAAACGAAATGAAAATGGATAATAAGTCAAATACTATGGGTGGTATGCATCAAATGCCAGATGGTTCTATGATGAACAATAGTGGCGACATGATGGATATGACTATGAACGACATGGTAGGTATGATGAAAGGTAAAACAGGAAAAGATTTAGAAAAAGAGTTTCTTTTAGGTATGATACCTCACCACCAGGGTGCTGTAGATATGGCTAAATTACTTTTGCAAGACAAAACAGTTAGTGTCGAAATACAAAAGTTTGCAAACGATATAATAAAGGCTCAAGAAAGTGAGATCAAAATGATGAATGGTTGGTTGAAGAAATAATATATTTTCCCAATGTAAAAACCCTTATAAATAAGGGTTTTTATTTATGCGGGGGAGCGAGATGGGTTCAGTACCAAGACCTTGAGGCACTACAAGGACCATTCCAGATAATCTCAAGGGTTGTGTTGAGGTATGTGGGTCAGGTTATTTTCTTGATAACTTTAGTAATATTATCAAATCCAAGCACATCGCCAACAACAACTTCATACTCTGGACTATGAGTATTTGCATAAAGTCGAATTATCGCAATTAATAATAGTCTATTCTCTGAAACAATAAAACCTTTTTCACTTAGCGAATAACCTGTATCAAGTATTGGGGAAGAATCTCCGACTACTCCACCCACAACATAAGATATATTACTCTTTTCTCCTAAAATATAAGGTAAACAAATTGGGTTAAAGTCTTCTAATTCAAGAAAAGTAAGAATGTGGCCATACGCTATCTTTGCAATCATGCGAGCAAAATCATGAGGGTTGTGTCTGAAGCTTAATGTTGGATAACTACCATATTTCATAAAAAAATCCTCTCTTCTTTTGCCATCATCAATAACAACCATTGTTCCTGTATTTATGGTATCTTCATCTTCTGGTAATTGCAGTAAAATACCAGGGGGTTTCATCTTGTAAAAAACAAAACCTCCTGGATATTCATTTGAAGGAACTTCAATTTCTTGGGAACCTCGTGTAATTTGAGTATGGATAGTATTTTTCCTTTGTTTTTTACGTTTTGTTGGAGCATTAAAAGCTGTTCTAGCATCTCCCCATAAACCTTGAGCAACGTTACATTCAAAACGACTTGTTATTGTCGCACATTCATAACAACTGGCTTCTCTTATTATATGAACACCACCAAGAGATTCTGGCACGATATGTTCCTTTGTGAGTTTGGTATTTGAATCACCACAATAAATACATTTACCTTTTGATTCTATATATGTTAGTCCGTGAGGCATTTATTTAAGTAAATTTAATTTATATAGTAATCTAATATTCATAAGAGCGATAATGTGATTACACTTTTCGAACCTTACGTATTTTCGCAAAGAAGGTTCTTTTGAAATATTAAAGGATATTTTTGATCTTAGTAAGAAGTCAGATCATACTCAACATTTCCAGCAAAACCACTTATAAGATTTCCACCTTTCCCATCTTTATCAGTAAGAATAACTGATTTTTTAGTTATAGTAATGGTCCAGATTTCATTCTTCGCAACTAGCTCATTTTCACTCATTGAAATAACGTTTAAAAATTTAACTGATGGCATGACAATCGTTCCATTCTTGTCTATTATACCTTCGCTAAATAAAATTTTATTGTCAATCAAATCAATTTTAAAAACTTGATTCATTTCATTAGGTTGATCTTTGGTTAATTTAAGAACTCCAAATGCACCTACCTCTATTGGATATAGACCTTTTTCTGTTTGAATTACTTTATACCTAACATATCCACCAATATTCATTCTTGGCTGAAAAAACTTTGCGTATATCAAAATTGAAACTATTGATGTGATTATGATAATTATAAAAATATATTTTTTCATATCTTATTAAATTAATTTTTTGGTTTTGGGCAATCTACTTGATGATATTCAGGAATTTTCGTAAGATTTTTTCTTTCCAAGATGCTTTTTTCAATAATAACCTCAGAACCCCACCATGGATTTTGCCATCCCATTACACTATATTTTCCTAAACTATATCTATTTACATGCCAAACATATCCATCAAGTGCTTCAATACAATTACCAGTCTTGAATTTTGAACTAAAATAATATTTTCCTAGAAATATAATCGTTACTAAAAGTATTACTATGCCAACTATTTTCATCCATTTTTGCACAATTAAATTGTAGCTTTTTTGAAAAATTTAGGCAATGAAGCAACATTAGGTTAAAAACTTGCGGGAGGAGGCGGAGAGATTCGAACTCTCGGTCCCTTACAGGACTCTCGTTTTCAAGACGAGTGCACTAGACCAACTATGCGACGCCTCCATTTATTTTTTATTTAGCCAACTTTTTTCTAAAAAATGTTCTTCTGCATGGCAGTTAGGACAAATTAATTTCAAGTTTTCTAAATTATTATTTTCTCTATTTCTATCTTTGTGATGAACTTCTAGTATTTGGTATTTATTATAATCACAATTTTCACACTTGTTACCTCTAATTTCTAAGAGTTTTAATTTTAATGATCTCTGTGATTTAACTAAATCTTTTGGACTATTTATTTTATACTGTATACCAGACCTATTTTTATTAGCACAAATCCTACTACATGTTTTTTTATTCTCTCCAGAAAGTATTTTTTTACCACATACTATACATGGTATTTCCTTTCTATTGTTTATTCCAAAACAAGCTTGGCTACAAAAGACTTTACCCTTACTTTTTTGTATTTCTATGGGTCTCCTATAAATAGGGTTACCACAAATCATACACTGTGTATTTGGATGTCTTGTGTACTCAGGCATTAAGCCATTATACCATTTTTAACAACTAATGCAATTGCACCAGTTCTTTTAGAGCATATCAGAAAACTAAGATTTATGCTAGAATTTTTTCATGAGACACATGGGTATAGATTATGGAGCAAAAAGGGTAGGGTTGGCGATTTCTGATGAAGACGGGGTTTTTGCTTTTCCTTATAAAATAATCCCCAATGACTTGTCTCTAGTCGACGCAGTTCACAATATATGTGGCACCGAGGAGGTAAGTGCCATAGTCATAGGCAAGTCGCATGACCTGTCAGGCGCTCCAAATAAAATAATGGGGAGCATAGAAGAATTTAAAAGAAATTTAGAAATAGAGTTGGAGTTACCAGTTTATTTCCAAAATGAATTCATGACTACAATCGAGGCACGAGGAAGAGAGGGTAAAGAAAGTAACAATGCTCGCAAAGTTGCCAAAGACCAAAACCAAAATTTAAAACAAAACAATGCCGATGCATCCGCCGCCGCTCTCATCCTTCAGCGATATTTAGATAAAAAGAATCAAAAGTAACATATTGACAATGTACGTACATTGTATATACTTATAATATGAATACAGTTATAAATATAAGAATAGAAAAGGATATTAAAAATAAGGCTCAAAAAACACTGGAGTCTTTGGGGCTTGATTTATCTTCTGGGATAAAGCTTTTTCTTAACCAAGTTGTGACAGAAAAGGGGATACCTTTTACCCCTAGTATTAACGATGTAAAAATCCGTGCTAAGTGGGATATGGAATTAAAAGAAACAATTGCAAATGGTAAAACTTATAATTCTGCAAAGGAAATGCATCAAGATATTTTAGGCAAAAAATTGTATGCAAGTCTTTCCAAGTAAACAATATAAAAAGTCTCTTAAGAGAGTTTTAAAAAGTGGGAAAGTAAAAATTAAAGAAATCGATACGGTTGTTGATTTTCTATTGTCTGAAGGTATATTGCCAGCAAAATATCGTGATCATTCATTAGCAGGTGAATATATTGGTTACAGAGAATGTCATATAAAACCAGACTTATTATTAATCTACAAGAAAGACAAAAATATATTATTTTTAATTTTAAAAGACATAGGTAGTCATTCTGAGATTTTCTAGTATAATAAAACCATGGAATACGTAACTTACGACGAATTTAAGAAGATGGATATGAGGATAGGCAAAATATGCGCAGTGGAACCTGTGCCTGAGACAGACAAGCTTTTGAAATTCCAAATCGATTTCAATGAGCAGGATGAGGAAGGGAATAGTAAATTACGCCAAATAGTTTCTGGTATACATGAATTCTTTCCAGATTTCGAAAAACTAATTGGTAAAAACGTTTTGTATATTCTAAACTTAAAACCTCGAACAATAAAAGGCGTTGAAAGCCAAGGTATGCTTATGGCTGTAGATGGGACAAATGGGGCACCGGTATTTTTAATCCCTGACGGCGTTGTTACCCCAGGCTCTAAAGTTAGATAATATGGATTTCTTGGAACCAAGTCTGATAGTAAAAACAGCGGGATTGCTCGGTGTGTATTTGATTATCTTTATAGAGTCTGGTTTGTTGTTTGGATTTTTCTTGCCTGGGGATACTCTTTTATTTTCTGCTGGTATATTTGCGGCACAAGGTTATTTCTCTATACAAACTTTAATTATCGGTTCGATGCTGGCAGCTATTATAGGGGACAATCTCGGCTACTTTTTGGGGAAGAAAATTGGACCAAAATTAAATAATAAAAAAGATTCTTTCTTTTTTTCTAAAGCTAAAATAAATAAAGCAGAAGTTTTCTATAAAAAATACGGAGCACTTGCAGTTATCATTGCCCGTTTCGTGCCTATCATGAGGACGTTTACCCCGTTTGTTGCTGGGGTTGTTAGAATGCATTATAGGAAATTTCTTTTTTACAATATTTTAGGTGGGATGATGTGGACAACGGGAGTTTCATTGTTAGGGTATTATCTCGGTTCAAAGATAAGTAATCCATATCGTTTCATATTCCCAATCATTCTCTTTGTTATTGTTTCATCTTTTCTACCAATTTTATTTGAATTTATAAAAAAGTATTTTAAAAAGCATTAAAACTCTTTTATATACATAAAAAATATCGTATAATATAAAAATGAAGAAATCATATAACAGTGCTTTCCCAGTACCGTCATTTATTATGATGGGTTCTTGTGCATTGGATATATCAGACCAATCCATAAAATACGGAGTACTGTCAGAAACAAACAGTGGACTCGCTTTGGATCACTACGGCCAAGAAGTAATTCCAGAAAATGTTATTGTTTCTGGTCAAATTAAAAATGATTCGGTTTTAATTGAAGTTCTGAAAAAACTAAAAATAAAAGAGAATCTAAATTTTATTAGAGTGGCTTTACCAGAAGAGCAAATGTACCTCTTTACTTTATCGTTACCTAGAATAGAACATAAGGATATTTACAATGCTATATATCTACAGTTAGAGGAACATGCTCCGATAAAAGCAGTCGAGGCTATTTTTGCTTATAATATAATCTCTGAGAATGTAAATAATATTTTTGTCGAAGTATCGGTAGTAGCTATAAGTACCGTTAATTCTTATTTATATGTTTTTGAAAAAGCTTCTCTAGTTCCTTTATCTCTTGAGCTTGAAGCTCAAGCCATCGCTCGGTCTGTGGTGGCATATGCGGACCAGAGTACTTGTATGATAGTAGATTTCGGCAAGGCACGCACTGGAGTTTCAATAGCATCTGGAGGAAAAGTTTTTTTTACAACCACTGTTGATTTCGGAGGAGCTGAATTAACAAAAAGAATTGCAGAGGCATTTAATATTAGTTTTGAAAAAGCTGAAGATTTAAAAAAGTCATATGGAATAAATAGTCATAACCCAGATACAAAAATTTTCGATGCTATGTTGTCTGGACTGGCTTTACTTAAAGATGAATTAAATAAACACTATACTTTTTGGCAAACACACAACATCAGTGGAGCTAGTCACGATCCAATTAGTCAGATTATCTTGTGTGGTGGTGATGCAAATTTACAAGGGCTCACTTCTTATCTAGAGTCACAATTAAAGATTAAGGTTATTAGTGCGAATGCTTGGACAAATGTTTCAGATTTCAATAGTATCGTTCCAAAGATGTCTTTCGAACAGTCTCTCTCCTATACTACTGTTGTGGGGCTGGCTCTGGGGGACCATGACAAAAATCATTCTCGTATTATCAATGTTTTGGCACAAGAAAATAAAAATAAAATAAAGAGATCTTATTGGATGCGATTTATGTCAGTATTCTTTTTGTATCTCGGTTTGTTGTTCATATTTGCTAGCGTCCTTTTGTTGCCGTCTTATATTACTTCAGCTCTAAAAGAAAAAGAACTCGAGGTTTCTTTAGAGTCTTTTAATAAGGCTCATAAAGAGTTTGATCTAAATTCAATGTCCAGTATTGTTTCTGATATCAATGCTAAACTGGTCGTTCTTTCTGTTGAAAACAAGCGCTCAGATATAGTCGAGAGTATTTTTAAAGATATTCTCGATAAGAAAACTTCTGATATAAGTATTTCTTCTTTTTCTTATAATCAAAAAGACGAAGAAAATTCTAGCGTTCAGATATCTGGTGTCGCTTCAAATAGAGCAAGTTTGAGTAACTTTAAAGAATCATTAATCAGTAATTCTTATTTTAAAAATGTCGATATTCCTATTTCTAATTTTTTAGATAAAAAGGATTTGAAATTCAATTTCTTAATTGATATAAAATAATATGAACCAGAAAAAAGTTCTAACGAGATTAATATTGTCCTTAATATTTGCACTAATAATGCTCGGACTTTTTATTTTTATAAATCGTGTAATAAAAAATAAAAATATACATATTTCAAAAATCCTGTTTACCTTACGCGAAAAAGAAGATCAAAATAAAAATGCTATTTTGTTGAAACAAAAACTTCGTGAAGTAGAGAGCATGCAATCAACTATCATTTCGCATCTCGTCGACAAGAAAAAGCCTGATGTTTTTGTTTTCTTTCTAGAAGAGTTAGGGGATCGTGGGGGAACTACAGTTGATGTAAAAAATATCAGTATTTCTAAAAAGGAAAGTAATAAAATGGATGTCAGTCTGATAATAGAAGGGTCTTTTAATAATGTAATGAAAACTATTTCTTTATTAGAAAATACGCCCTATAGATTAAAAATTAATTCTATAAATATTGATTCACACAAAAAAGAAAGCCTGATTGGTGGCAAGGTCGAAGTAGTTTGGACGTCTGGTGTTTCATTTACAACTTTAATCTCTGAATAATATGCAAATTTCTACACAAGAATTCAAAAACATAGGTTCAAAAATAAAAGGTTTATACAAGATTAATCCAA
>JAYUHL010000076.1:0-3540 GCA_043767085.1 Minisyncoccota bacterium | reverse complement strand
AGATTAACGGATAAAAGCTACTCTAGGGATAACAGGCTAGTTCCGCCCAAGAGTTCATATCGACGGCGGAGTTCGGCACCTCGATGTCGGCTCACCTTATCCTGGTGGTGGAGAAGCTACCAAGGGTTTAGCTGTTCGCTAATTAAAAAGGTACGCGAGCTGGGTTCAAACCGTTTAGAAATTAATCTATTTATAGATTGAATTTTAGACAGTTTGAACCAATTGAGGAATTCGAAAAAAGAGATTTTTTCTTAACTGTTTTAATCTGAGATTTACCCGATGAAATTTTAAAAATTTTCTCGGGTTCAATTATACACAGTAGTGTATCACGGCGGTTTTGTGTAGAAATACACATTAACAAGTTAACTTATATCGACGAAATCCAATTTATTGGACAACGACGAGGGAAAATATTTATATTGCCCGTAGAGACTGAATGTTAACATTCTAGCAATAGAATATGTCACAGTCCGATCCCACAAGTAATTGTGGTTCTGATATTTTTATTTAAACGCGAAAATATTGGAAGTAAAACATAGATGCGTGAGACAGGTTGGTCTCCTATCTACTGCAGGCGTTGATTCTTGAGAAGATTTGCTCCTAGTACGAGAGGACCGGAGTGAACTGACCTCTGGTGTGTCGGCTCTAGCGCCCGCTGGACTGCCGAGTAGCTATGTCGGGAATGGATAACCTCTGAAAGCATCTAAGAGGGAAGCCAACTTCAAGATAAGGAATCGTTTGAGAAACCTAAGAGATGATTAGGTTGATAGGCACTAGGTGTAAATACAGTAATGTATCAGCCGAGGTGTACTAATCGTTCGATTCCTATTAGGAAATGTGGAAATCAATTTATATTATCATGTTACTTGCCCGACAATTTATTGTTTAGGGTCCAGCATTCAGTTTTCAGATATTATGCGAGCCCCCGCCGAAGTCTAAATTTCGGTGGGCAAGCAATTTATTTGAAATTAGAATATCAGTCTCAATTTTTAAAAATTTTGAGGAATTGAATTTTTTGTTCTGGTGATTTGGCATTGGTGTCACACCCGATTACATTCCGAACTCGGAAGTTAAGCCCAGTTGCGTCGATGATACTTATTTTATAGGGAAAGTAGATTGTCGCCAGAACAAAGAATTTAATTAGAAAATACTCATAGAAATATGGGTATTTTTTGTATAAATCGTAAAGTGTATAATAATTTTATGTTAACAGATAAAGATATAGACAAATTAACATCTGTCCTGGCTTCAAAAGCAGAT
Organism: Minisyncoccota bacterium; assembly: GCA_043767085.1. Taxonomy (GTDB): domain Bacteria; phylum Patescibacteriota; class Minisyncoccia; order Phycocordibacterales; family UBA9973; genus UBA8515. Next base: position 2,280 of record JAYUHL010000076.1, on the reverse strand, counting down.
GTTAAGGAAATAAAAACAGACATGGAGTATTTGAAAGAACTAGTCCAAGGTTTGATTATTTCGAACGATTCTATAAATCAATTGGTAATTTAAGTGTTGAATATGCTACCATATCAAGTCAACTTTCTCGGCATGATCTTTGGATAAAACAAATTGCAGAAAAAGTGGGACTTACATTAGTAGACTAAAAACCTTTAATGCAAATTAAAGGTTTTTTTGTTATAATACAGGTATATGTCATGGGCTGTTAAAAGACAATTTATTTATTTTTTTATATTTATCCTATTTGTAACAGGAGTATCAATTTTTGTATTTAGAGATATTATTTTTCGTAATCCAACTTGTTATGACAAGAAACAGAATGGTCAAGAACGTGGTGTAGACTGTGGTGGTCAATGTTCGCTTATTTGCAAAGCTGATATAAAAGAACCTGTTGTTTTATGGAGTCGTGCTTTTCCTATAACTTCCAATCTATACAACTTGGCCGCTCGCATAGAAAATAGAAATACCAACGGCGCTGTTCGGCAAGCGAAATATGTATTTAAAGCGTACGATAAAGACAATAACTTATTAGGAGAAAGAGTTGGTACAACTTATATCCCACCAGGACAACCTTACCTTGTTTTTGAACCACAATTCGAAGTTGGAACTGCTATTATTAGATCTGTTTCTTTTTCATTCGACGAAAATTTAATTTGGGAAGTGAAGAAAGACACGATTAGTTCTTTACCTATTGAAGTTCGCAACATGATTCTCAGTGAGGAAAATATAGGTCCTGTTTTAAGTGCTGATATAATAAATGATTCAGTTTATGATCTAGAACAATTCAATGTTGTCGGGATGGTTTATGATAAAGATAGCAATGTGATAAATGTTTCTCGTACTCGTAAGAGTAAATTAGAAAGTAGCAAAACTACAAAAGTTAATTTTACATGGCCTAGTCCTTTTACTATAGTGCCAGTGACTAAACAAGTTGAAATACAGATTAATCCTTTTTTAGTTTCATTTTAGTTTATGAAGATAAATTTACCACAGATTGATTGGATAATGTTTTTTTGTCTTTTGCCGATTCTTGGATTTGGTTTATTGACTATGGCATCGTTTGTTTCGGATGATTCTCTTTTTAGACACCAACTAATTTGGATTGTTTTTTCTATTAGTATTTTTTTTATTTTTTCTTATATAGATTTTCGATTTCTCAAAAGAACCGATATTTTAATAGGTCTTTTCACGCTTTTCTCTATAATGTTGTTATTGTTACCAGTTTTTGGTAGTAAAATCAATGGGGCACAAAGTTGGTTTTCTTTTGGTTTCTTTTCTTTTCAACCATCTGATTTAATGAAATTAGTTGTTGTTCTCATGTTTGCTAAATACTTATCTAGGCGTCATATTGAAATCGGGAATTTTAAACATATTTTTATTACTGGTCTATATGCTCTCGTTCCATTTTTATTGATCGCAATCCAACCTGATTTCGGAAGTGCTATGGTTATTTTATTTATTTGGGTTGGAATGATAATTGTTTCTGGAATTTCAAAAAAACATTTATTGTTGGTTTTTGGTTTGGCTTGTCTTAGCTTTGGCTTACTTTGGTTTCTTGTTTTTAAACCTTATCAAAAAGATAGAATTATAAATTTCATCGACCCTTTGTCGAGTATCAAAGGTTCTGGGTACAATGTCTACCAATCAACTATTGCTTTCGGTAGTGGTCAATTATTAGGCAAGGGAGTTGGTTTCGGAACTCAGTCTCGACTTAAATTTCTACCCGAATATCAAACAGACTTTATATTTGCAGCATATGCAGAAGAGTGGGGTTTCGTTGGAGTTATAACATTGTTTTTATTGTATATTTTGGTTGTGTGGCGTATTTTACTAAATGCTTTACTTGGTGCTAGTAATTTTGAAATACTTTTCGGAATAGGTATCGCTATATATTTCATGACGCATATTATTGTAAATATAGGAATGAATATGGGAGTAATGCCAGTTACAGGGATCACGCTACCTTTTATGAGTTATGGTGGGTCTCATATCCTAACTGAATTCATCGCTCTTGGTATCCTCATGGGTATGCGTCGTTATAGTCGAGTGGCTCATCGAGACGATATGCGTAATGAATTCCTTGGTATATAGCCACAAGATAGCCACAAGTCGGACTTGTGGCTTTTTCTTTGCAAATCCTGTTAAAGTTCACTAACATATGGCAGTCTTAATTAATTAATAATATGCGCCAATTCAATCGTTTCAAGGGTACAAAAGGGTTCATTACAATGTGGGAGA
>JAYUHL010000075.1:0-3561 GCA_043767085.1 Minisyncoccota bacterium | reverse complement strand
TTTTTCTTAGTTGTAGTTTTATTAGGTATCTATCTAGAAAAGAAACTGAAAGTTCCAGCTAGACTCGATAACTTTATAGAAAGACTTGCCCCTTATGTTTTGTCTATAGCTAGTATTGGATTTGGTTTTGCATTATTACTCTTTTCTTATAATGGTTTCTTTTTTGCTCCAAATTTAAAAATTGGTAGTAGTTTTGGACACTATTTATTAATAGTACAAGCTATTGTTGGTTTTATGATTGTGTTTGGTATTTACGAAAGAGTAGCTGGTCTAGTTGTTGTTTTACTGTTTATCTTGGGGATAAAAGAGTTTGGTACTTATGAAATGATCGATATTTTGTCTATGGTTGGTTTTGCTTTTTATATTATGATAATAGGTCGCCCAAAGTGGAAAATTGTCGAGACAAATATATTTGAATCAATTAGTCATCATCTGCATAATTATGGTTATCCAGCCTTGCGTTTGTTTACAGGACTCAATTTATTATTACTTGGTTTTACCGAAAAAATATTTGCTCCATCTTTGACACAAAATTTCTTACAAAACTATAATTGGAATTTCATGCAAAATCTGGGCCTTGGTTTCTTTACAGATTATTATTTTACTTTTTATGCAGGACTCGCAGAAATATTGTTTGGTGTATTTTTTATTCTTGGTCTAATTACACGCACCACTACAATATTTTTGAGTTTGTTCTTAGTAACAACTCTTTATCTATTAGGACCCGTAGAATTAGTAGGGCACTTACCGCATTTCTCTATGGCGATCGTTATGCTTGTACTAGGCTCTGGCACAAAGTTTGTATTAGAGAGAAAAAATTAATTATTTTAATTATGTAACACGTTTGTCTGAAGGACAAATATGAGATAAATAAAATTAGGATATATGTCTTATATGGTATATACTCAATTTGTCGTTTAATAATCTAAGTAGAAAAAATATATGTCAGATGAAGAAACAGTTGTAACTCCTGAAGTTACAGAAGAAGTAGTAGCGGAAGCAGAAATGCCAGCTGAACCTACAGAAGAAGAAGTTGCTGCATAATAGTAAAAAACAAAAAAGTCGCAAAGCATAGCTTTGCGACTTTTTTGTTTTTTAGAGACTAAGCTCTTTCTACGTTTACTGCATTTTTCCCTTTTGGAGAATCTTCAACTTCGAAAGAAACATTGTCGCCTTCACGTAATTCGTCAAAAGAGACGCCTACGAGAGAGTTTGAATGAAAGAATAAATCTTTATCCAAACCTTCAGCAGTGATAAAGCCGAAGCCTTTGTCACTAACCATTTTTTTGATTGAACCTGTCATATGATTGTTTTGATTAAAAATAATAGACAAAAAATATAAATAAAATCGACTTTTTCTCGCTCTTTTTTGTTGTAAATTATATTTTGTCTATTTAAAGAGTCTATAGAATTTACATACTAAGTATGCAACATTTATGATTTAAAATCAAGTTTTTTTAGATATACTATTTTTTAGGTCTTTCCGGAAAATCAAAAATGTCATTAGACTATTGGTTATTATCATAGCTACAGAGTGTAAAACTGTGGCTATATTGTAGGCTTGTAAAGAAAATAGCATAAGAATGTGACGTAAAACATTCATACTATATAAAGCTGAAGTCTCACTATGGCCATCTCGCCATGTCTTCCTAATCGTCGGCATAAATGCTACGAGGTCTATACTAACAGCAATAATGACTGAAATGGTTGGATCCTTCGTTAGTATCCAGGGTATTATACCCAAAAGACAAATCACAAGAAAAACATTGTCTATCTTTTTTATTTTCTTAAAACCATTTTTAAGAGACAAGAAGAAAATTATAATTGTAAATATTTCAGCGGCTGCTGTTGGTATAGCACCTATGCCAGCACCTTTTGCAATTTGCCCAAAAAATATAATACAAGAAACAATAGACCATATCATCCATGTATAAGGGTGAGGACTGACACGCTTTTTAATTACGTCACGTAAATAAGGGACGTTACCTATAATTGCCAAAATTGAAGCTACGATAACAAAAGTTTCTTTCATTTATCTATTGTATCACATAAATATAGTGATTTTTAAATTTATATTTTTCTGCTATACTTTATTAATACATGGAAAAGACATTGTTTATCGATAATCAAATAGTAAAGTTCTGGTCAGAACATCATACTTCTTTCTTCGATACTTTTTTTAAAGTAATTACTTTTCTTGGCAATGCAGAGTTTGTTATTCCAATGTTTTTTGTAGTAAGTATGATAATTTTTTACAAAAAACGTGACTTTCTATTTTCTTTCTTTGTGAGTTTCTTTTCGTCTATAATCATAACTTTCATTCTAAAATATTCTCTTCAAAGAGAAAGACCTATCTATGCTACTTTTTTAGAAAATGGCTTTTCTTTTCCTAGTGGTCATGCAACGTTTGCAATCGGTTTCTATGGCTTTTTAGCTTATATAACTTATAAATATTTTAAACAAAAAAACAATTATTTGTATAGTAAAATTATTTTAATAGAAACCATTATATTTATTTTGTTGCTCGGTTTCAGTCGTATTTATTTTGGGGTGCATTATCCGACAGATGTATTGGCTGGCTTTGCTGTCGGGATGATAGGGTTTTGTTTTGGCATTATCTTCTACAATAAAAGAAAGATTTTACTAAAACAATAAATATGCTATTATCTTTAGAATGAAACTTGTATCACTCAATATCAATATAAACAAATTCTACGAACTAGTCTTTCCATTTCTAAAGAAAGAAAACCCAGATGTTTTTTGCCTCCAAGAACTCTTAGAAGAAGATGTGGAGAAATTTAAAACTGAGTTTAACTATGAAGGGGTTTTTATCCCGACGGTTTATTTAAATCATCCATTTCAAGGGGGGATACAAAATAAAAGATTTGGAGTTGGTATTTTTGCCAAAGAAATATTGAATTCAGATTCATATTACTACGCAGGCAGTTATGAACATATAAATTTACCATTTGAAGAATATTTTAAACAAACTCATGTTCACGAAAATGGACTTCTGGACGAAGATAGAGGATTGCTGTTTGCAGATGTAAAAATTAATGATGCAGTTTATAAAATAGCCACAACGCATTTTATGAAAGCAACCTCATCAGAAACTCCACTGACTGGTAAATATGAAGAGATAGATTCAACACAAGAACAACTCGACGCCTTGGATTTAATGTGTGGCAAGCTTGATTCACTTCAGGGTTTTATTTTCTGTGGTGATCTTAACTCTCCTCGTGGTAACAAATCTTTTACGATTCTTGCTTCAAAATATAAAGACAATATTCCAGTTCATTATAAAACAAGTATTGATTGTAATTTGCATATTAAAAAACTTACCGAGCCTTTAATGGTAGACGGTTTGTTTACAACCCCAAGTTACGTTGCAAGTGAAGTTAAATTAGTCGATGGCGTCAGCGACCATATGGCCATCGTAGCAAGTATAGAGAAAGTATAAATTAGTATTTTCCAATCCCTAAATTACACCCAAATCATATCATATCCTCTTAATATTTTTAAATAATTCTATTCTCATTTTGGCTACTTTTTTAGCAGATT
>JAYUHL010000074.1:0-3643 GCA_043767085.1 Minisyncoccota bacterium | reverse complement strand
TTCGCGACTCTTTTGTATTGCATTTTTGTTTAAAATAAGTTATTTTAAGTTAAATTCAATCTTTGTTCCGGGGTATGGTATAGTTGGTATTACGTGTTTTTGTGTCTTGACCAAAGACAAGATCTCTGGTTCGAATCCAGATATCCCGACGATTTCGGCTTTGAGTTAAATGTTTTAAACACTTAGATTTTTAATCTAAGTGTTTTTTTATTTCTTGACGCCATGTTTTTTGTGTAATTTTTCAACTTCTTCTTTTTCGAGGTCGTCCTTTTTTTCTTTACTTTCTACACCTATTTTTTCTAAATCTTTGTCCTTTAGAATGTCCAATAGAATAACTTTGTCCTTTAGATATTCAATATTGTTTTTCTCTGGATTTTCTATAACTTCTTCAAGCAAAGCATGCAATATCCACCCCATACGGCGACTTGGTTTCATGTGTAACACATTTATCAGATAATTACCGTCTATAGCCAGAGATCCTACTGAAATCGGGTCATGGAGGCATTCTTCTATCATTGCGTGGTATTTACGTAATCTATAAGGTGCTTCTACTTTTTTCATCCCTACTCTGTCACACTGGCGAATATCCATAAGTTCCCATATATGATCTTTCCCTACTTTTGATATTATCCGTCTAACAGCAGAAAGTGTTATTTGTTCTGTATCTGAGAAAAACATATGGTTTCGAACCATACTTACAACCAAGTTTGTTGTTTCACGTGAAAACTTTAGTCTTTCCATTATTTTTTGAGTCATTCTTGCTCCGACAACTTCATGACCATAAAATGTATAGGCCTTTTTAACTCCAGGTCTGCGGGTCCTCGGCTTCCCGATGTCATGAAACAAAGCAGCGATACGTATCTCTGTGCTAAAACCTTTGTCTGCAGCGTGTTGGCATGCTAAAACACAGTGCTCAAAAACATCATAAATATGGGCTCCACCTTGGTCACATTTGATCCCCTCTTCTAACTCTGGGATTATATATTTTAGTAAACCAAGCTTAGAAAGCATACCAATCCCCATACTTGGATTTTTAGATTCTATTATCTTTATAAATTCGTCTCTAATCCTTTCTTTTGATATATGTTCTAACAATCCAGCATTTCTAACTATTGATTGTATTGTTTCACTTTCAATCATAAAATCAAGTTGTGAAGCAAAACGAATAGCACGGAGCATACGAAGGGCATCCTCATTAAAGCGTTCATCAGCAGTGCCCACTGTTCTTATTACTTTGTCCTTTATAGAATTTTGTCCTTTATAAAGATCAACAACTTGTCCTTTATCATCTAAATGGTCGTAAGCGATAGCATTCATTGTGAAATCTCTTCTTTTTAGGTCATCTTCTATTTTTTCACTGAAAGAAACATTGTCTGGATGTCTAAAGTCGCTATATTTCGTTTCATTTCTGTATGGCGTTACTTCTACTATGTCATATGACTCTGTTTCTGTTTCACGTGCAACACAAACGCCTACTGTACCAAAGGTGTTTTCATAAACAGTCTTTGGAAATAAGGCGATGATTTCTTCTGGCTTTGCATTTGTTGTTACATCCCAGTCCTTTGGTTCTTTGTTTAATATGAGATCCCTCACACAACCACCAACCAGGAAAGCCTCAAATCCCCCGTTTTTGAGCGTTTGTGTTACATGTGTAACATAGTTTGGTATTTTTTTGTTGTCTATTCTTTGTTCCATGTGAAACTTTTTGTGCACCTGGCAGGAGTCGAACCTACAACCCCTTGTTCCGAAGACAAGTGCTCTATCCATTGAGCTACAGGTGCATATATTTAATTATAATGTATTTATTGTACACTTATTTTAAATATTTACCAAATGAAACCACTGTGATATACTTATACAATGATAAAACATAAATCTATAATTTTTGACCTAAGAAAAGAAGGAAAGTCTTATAGTGAAATTCAAAAAAAATTTAAAATTTCTAGGAGTACCCTATGTGCTTGGTTTAAAGATGAAGATTGGTCAAAGCATATAAAAAAATCAAACATAAAAAAGAATTTATATTCTAGTACTGAAAGAATTATAAAAATGAATATAGTTCGTGCTAAAATGCTGGAAATTAAGTATAATTTAGTTGAAAAAGAAGCCAGAGAAGAATTTTTTTTATATAAAAATAAACCTCTATTTAATGCAGGATTAATGCTTTATGCAGGTGAGGGTGATAGATTAGATAAAGGAACAATTAGGCTTGCAAATGTTGACTTTATGTTACATAAGATATTTATTAATTTTGCAAAAGAATTTCTAAAGGTTAATCATTCCGATATAAAATTTAGTGTTTTATTGTATCCAGATTTAGATGTAAACACTTGTGTAGAAAGATGGTCAAAAGAGTTAAATATTGTAGCTAAAAACATCTATAAACCACAGATTATAAAAGGAAGATCGAAAACTCGTAAGTTGCATTTTGGAGTTGGAACAAGTATAATATTAAACAGTTTTTTAAAAAGAAAATTAATGATCTGGATTGAGGAAATAAAAAAGAGTTTATCAAGTAATTGACTTGACGCGGGATTGGTTTAGTGGTATAACACGACCTTGCCAAGGTTGAGACAGGGGTCCGATTCCCCTATCCCGCACAAATTATCCGTATTTTATCCCCTATAAAAACCTTTATTTTGTATAGTTTTGTGGATAACTATGTGTGTATTGTTTATAAAGGACAAAATTTAAAGGATGTCTTATAAAAGACAAAAATGTATCTTTTATAAATGTCCTTATTGTATAAGACTTTTTTGTGAAAGACATTTTTATTCGTAATTTATCTGTATTTATTATCTAATATGTTTCACGTGAAACGTTTATGGATAGTTCCACGTGTAACATTTACTTTTTAATCAATATTTTGTTACATGTGTAACATTTTTATGAAAACATTTACTTCTAATAATCAAAAAACTGGGGAGATTGGTGAAAATGTGGCTTGTAAATATCTAGAAAATAAAGGTTTTTATGTTTTAGAAAGAAATTATACTAAGAAATGGGGGGAAATTGACGTTATAGCTAAAAAGAACAATAAATTGTATTTTATTGAAGTTAAATCTAGGATCACTCATTTGTCAGATGATTTAGCAGGGAACTATGAGCTGGGTGTTTGTAGGCCAGAGGAGGGGATGCATGCATTAAAAATGAAACGTCTCTCAAAAGTTATACAAACGTATTTAATGAGTAATAAAATAGGTGATGTTGAATGGCAAGTAGATTTGTATAGTGTCTTTTTGGATATAGACAAAAAGACAGCCAAAATAAAGGTAATAGAAAACATTATTTTGTAATTGTATTTAATCTAGAATATGTTATTATAAATAAATGTTATTTCGGGGTGTAGTACACCGGTAGTATACGCGGTTTGGGACCGTGAGAACAGGGTTCGATTCCCTGCACCCCGACAACAAAAATCTGCTTATAAAATAAGCAGATTTTACGTTGAAGGGGTGAGCAAGTAAACTACTTTACTTGCGACAGGGAAGCGAAAGACTTTTCCATATGAGCTATGCTCGGCGGAAAAGTACCAGGCTCTGTAAGTAGCCGATTCCCTGCACCCCGACAACAAAAATCTGCTTATAAAATAAGCAGATTTTACGTTGAAGGGGTGAGCAAGTAAACTACTTTACTTGCGACA
>JAYUHL010000073.1:0-3715 GCA_043767085.1 Minisyncoccota bacterium | reverse complement strand
ATTTTTGATAACATCTCATCTATATGGATGTTGGTTGTTTTGTAAATAATTAGGTTCTATGCGCGGTTAGCTGTTTTGGTAGATAACGAAATATAGTTAAAAGTAAGTTGTTTTAAAAAGAAAGTTTAATTTATGCGCGGTTAGCTCAGTTGGTAGAGCGACCCCTTGACGTGGGGTAGGTCACAGGTTCGACTCCTGTATCGCGCACAAGGTGTGGGACACTTTGTGCGAGCCGGAGGCAGTCGTGCCGAGGCAAGATCGTGCAATTTTTCAGTAGAAAAATATGCCTGACCACAAAGATGCTAATCCTCACTATTTTTATTTACATGAAAACACAAATCATTATACTTGCTGCGGGTCATGGAAAAAGAATGCAATCAGAGCTTCCTAAAGCGCTTACACCACTACATGGAAAGCCTTTTATTTCTCATGTTCTTAAAGCCATACAAGAATCAGGAGTGTGCAATCATCCAACTATTGTAATAGGTAAAAAAGGAGATCAAGTAAGAGAGGTTTTGGGTCCTATATATACATATGCTATCCAAGAAGAACAGCTCGGCACTGGTCATGCTGTAATGATAGCTGAAGGTAATGCAAATGATGCCGATATTGTTATAGTACTTTACGCAGACCACCCATTGGTGAGCGCTGATACTATTAAGAAATTAAAAGATACTCACATTGAAACTGGTGCAACCTTAACAATGGCCACAGCAATAGTATCTGACTTTAATGAATGGCGTAATACTTTTTCTTCTTTTGGAAGATTTGTTCGTGATGATAATGGTAACATTGTAAAAATTGTTGAAACAAAAGACGCTACAGATGAAGAAAAAGAAATTAGAGAAGTTAATCCTGCTTATATGTGTTTTAATGCATCTTGGATGTGGAAAAATCTCCATGCTCTTAAAAATGAAAATGCGCAAAAGGAGTACTATCTGACAGATCTCGTCGGTTTGGCATTTGCTTCAAATGAGAAAATATCGACTATCACTATTGATCCAAAAGAAGCTCTGGGAGTAAATACAAAAGAACAACTCGAACTTCTTGAAACAATATAAAATAATTAAATAGATTTTTATAATAAAAAAAGCTGATAAGTCTTCAAGAAACAACTTGCGCAAGGCTGTCGAGCCTGAGCAGAGCACAAATTTTCAGCAGAAAATTATGCGTGTGTTTCGAGAAGAACTTATCAGCTTTTGATGTTTTATAGTTTTTTTATTTATTTTTATGTATCCAAATATATGCGTCCTCGAGTGCTTTAACAGCGTCACCACTTGCTATATTGTTTTGATGATAACGGCCATTTGTACAGTCACCAGCGGCCCAGACACCTTGTGTGTTTGTCATTTGTGTCATTGGGTCGACTATGACTTTATTGAAAGCGTCTAGTTCTACAACACCTTTTAAAAAGTCAGTATTAGGTATTTGTCCAACTTCGACAAAAATACCAGTTGTTTCTATTTTATTTTCTTCATTTGTTTTCGTGTCTTTGTAAGTCAAAGATGAAACAAATTGTTCACCATCCACACGTGTTATGATTATATTTTTGATAGCTTTAAATTTCGGATTAGACAATGCTGCGTCAACTGTCATACCATCTGCCTTAAATTCATCACTACGATTGAGTAATGTGACACTTTTACAATATGCCAAAAGTTGTATAGCAGTTTCAAAACCAGCATTACCACCACCTACAACTATCACGTCTTGGTCGGCATAAAGTGGACCATCACAAGAAGCACAATAAGTTATACCTTTGTGTTCGTATGTATCTGCATTAATAGCGTCGAGCTTGCGTCGTCCACTACCTGTTGCAACTATTAAAGCTCTGGATGTATAAGTTTTTCCGCCTTCTGTCGTTGCAGTAAAAATATTATTTTCTTTTGTTACTTTAATTGTCTTTTCACCTTCAAAGATATCTAAGTACGGTCCTTTGTAGTATTGAACATGCTTTTTCATACTATCACCGAGTTCGTGTCCAGAAATCTCTGGAGTTCCTATCCAGTTGTAAATAGTTTCTGAAACAGTAGATTGACCACCAAATTCAGCAACTATAATCGCACTTTTTAATTGTTTACGAGCAGCATAGACTGCAGCTGATGTACCTGCTGGTCCGCCACCTAATATAATAAGATCGTACATATTTAATTATTTTTTTCTTCTTAAGAATGCAGGAACTGTACTCCAGTCATCTGTATCATCTATAAACATATCATCTTCGATTACAGTTTTCTTTACGTAGTCGTTGTTTATTATTTCCTTTTGTTCTTTTTTATTAATTTGTATTTCTTCTTTTGAAGAATTATTTTCTTCTATTGTTTTTGTACTTTGAAACAATGAACGTTTGGGTGCGTCAGTAGGAAATCCAGTTGCGATAACTGTAACTTTTATTTCGCCCTTTTTTAATTTGTCATCTTTTATAGTTCCAAAGATAACCTTTGCGTCTTTGTCGATAGATTCTGTAATTATTTTTGCAGAGTCTTGGATTTCGTGAATAGTTAAATCATCACCTCCAGAAATAGCAAATAGGACTCCTCTCGCACCAGAAATAGATAGATCTAAAAGGGGAGAATTGATAGCAGCTAGAGCTGCTTTTTCCGCACGACCTTCACCAGCAGCTATACCGATACCCATTAAGGCACTACCAGCATCAGACATAACAGCACGTATATCAGCAAAGTCCACGTTTATCATACCTGGAGTTGTGATTAATTCTGAGATACCTTCTACTGCTTGTTTCAAAACTTCATCACATATTCCAAAAGCTTGGCGGAATCCAACTTCTTTACCAGAGATGGCTATCAATCTGTCATTTTGAATTACTAGGATAGCATCAACTTCACGTTCGAGTTCAGCGAGGCCTTGTTCAGCGAGTTTCATTCTTTGATTACCTTCAAAAGAGAATGGTTTTGTTACAACAGCAACAGTAAGAATACCTTGTTCTTTTGCACATGCTGCGACTATGGGTGCAGCTCCTGTACCAGTACCACCACCCATACCACAAGCGATAAATACCATATCGGCACCTTTGATGACATCCTGAACTTCGGCTTTTGTTTCTTCGGCTGCACGACGTCCTATATCTGGATTCATACCAGCTCCAAGACCTTTAGTTAGGTTTTTACCCAAGTGGACTTTCTTTTCTGCTAGTGAATTGTGTAAATCTTGAGTATCGGTATTCATCACAATAAACTCAACTCCTCTTACTTTTGAGTTGATCATGTGATTAAGAGCATTTTTACCGGAACCACCGATTCCTATTACTTTAATTCTAGCGAATGATTCTACGTCTTGGTTTATTTTAGCCATATATTTTTAGGTATTAATTATAATTTCAATTAACTATATAATAGCAGAAACTAAAAAAAATGGAAGTTTTGACATTTATCATAATTATTTTATAATACAGAACGCTAAGGCAGTAATTCCGAAAGAATTTTCTTAAAGAAAATTTTTGTTTTGCTTATTAAATCTTTGTTTGAGGTAAGGGTTATATGTTTTTGATTTGTGTTTAATTTTTGCATAGATAAACCCAAGGCGCTATACCAAAGACCATCGTATAGTTTAAATTTATGTGTATTTATAAATTGTTCTGTGTGACCTATTCGAGTTGGTAGCTTCAGTTGACTTTTGGCGATTTCAGTAATCGTATTTATTCGTGAGCCACCACCAATTATTATAATTCCACCTGGTAATAATTCATTTCTCTTTA
>JAYUHL010000072.1:0-3734 GCA_043767085.1 Minisyncoccota bacterium | reverse complement strand
GTATTTTAGGTGCTTGCACTTCTAGATATTGTAATTCAACAACTTTTGATTCTTCTTTATTTGCTTGTTCTATCTCTTCTGTTTCAGGAATATATTTTTGGATTACTAATTCATTTATAATTGGTTTTTCAACAAAGACGGGTTCTTTGACCTTTCGTAAACCTTCTTGGATATCAGAAAAAATCCAACCAGCATTTGAAAGTTTTTGGATTATTGTTTCTTCAGAAACATTTTTCTTGAGCTGTGATTGGATATAGTCGATTAAATCTTCATTGATCATGACTTTTATTATAGCATTTTAAACTAAAATTCATAGACATAAATTTTATTTATACGCTGAAAATTATTTTTCTTCAGCTCTATTTCCTTTGTTGGTCGCTTTTGTGTAAATTGAAAATTTATAGAGACAACTTTTGTCCCCTTTTTTAAATTATCATCAAGAAAAGTAAGCATATCATCCATAATATTTGGATAGATATACAGACATATGTGTGTGGCATTTGATAAATCGATATCAAAAATATCTTTTTTTAGAATTTCTATATTATTTATATTCAATCTTTCTTCTTTTTTTAGAAAATACTTTCTACTATTCAAAAAAATATAGAAATTTGAAACAATTATAGAGAAAAAGTTTTTTTCAATACCAAATATTTTAATATTTTTATTTTCTTTTAAAATACTAAAAAATAATCTACTATCCCCTGCTGGTAGTATATACAAAACACTATCGTCTTTTAAAGACAAAGCTTGTGTGATGTCAGGAAAATATTTTTTAGGTATTGGATTATAGACAAATTTGGAAGTAAAGATACTTACGGACCATAAAACAGAAAATATTAATACAAATAGAAGAAATATAATAAAGATTATATACAGTATCGGAATCATTGTATTTTAATTAAAGCCATTTATATGTAATTTCTCCATATACTATTTATTAAATTGTGCGCAGGAGAGGATTTGAACCTCCACGCCCTTGCGAGCACTGCCACCTCAAGGCAGCTTGGCTACCGTTACAACACCTGCGCATTTTATACTTTGTATTTAATCTGTTGCGTTATCTCAACTTTTAAAGCTTCGTCAATTTTAAGCTTCTTTCTAGACAAATAAACAACATCTTTACTATAGTACATTTTACTAATAATTTCTAGTGCCTCTCTTTTGGCATACTTTAACTGATAAGTTCTTTTTCTACCATCTGACACGAGGTGACCTGACACATTAACTCTATTTTTTAATTCTAATCTAACCCACTCAATATATTTTGGGCTAGCAGATATAAATTCAAGATAAAACATATGACTAGATTTCCATCTTTTATCCCAGTAAGAATAGAAAGACCCGTCACCATCAAAACAACCTCTTAGAAAATCAAAAAAATATTTATCTGGTATCTTTAACTTACCCATAGTAAGGGATTTTTTAGGAGTTAGACCTAAAGAAAGAAGGAAATCATAAAATATTCGATTTTTAAATTGAATTCTTAAACTTTTGTCACCGGTACTGTTTATTTTAGAACCTATTTTAAAATCAACACTCAAACATTTAGAGAAATTTTCCAACTGCTCTCTATCTTTTGAAGTAAGATCAATCAACAAACCATCTTTTCCTAAACAACCATCCGTTGCAATCAAACCAATTGCATAAGCCAAATTTGGTGTCCACTTTTCATTTATTATTCTTTTCGGTTTTGGTCCCCTTTTAACCATAGAGATATTATATCACCTCAAGTATATAGCGTCTACTAATTAATTTAAAAATAAAAAACGCTTTCGCAGTTTTTTATTTTTAAATTATTCTTGTGTTTCTATAACTTCTTCGGCAACTTCAGATGGAGCTACTTTTGAGAGAGTTATACTCTTTAGACGTTTCTTAACTTCTTTAACAGCTTTTGTACGTATGTAGTAAAGTTTACTACGGCGAGTTTTAGATTTACGGAGAACTTCTATTTTGTCTATATTTGGAGAAAATAGAGGGAAAATACGCTCTACACCTACACCACTTGCTACTTTACGAATTGTAAATGTCGCACCACTTTCCTTGCCATGTTTACGAGACAAAACAAGTCCTTCAAATGCCTGTAAACGAGTTTTACCTTTTTCTAAAATTTTATTCCAGACACGAACAGTATCACCAGCCTTGAAATCAAGGTTTTTACGGCTATCCATATCTACTGGGGTAAATTGTTCTTTAGTTATTTCCATAAGGGTTACTTTAGCATAAAGTGGTATTTTAAGCAAGAAACATTAACCCTCTATTTCTATATAATTTTTAATCACTTTTTTGAAATCAGTCGGTATTGGTGACTCGACTGTCTGTGTCTCACCATTTGATAATTGAAAGGTTATGGAACAAGCATGTAATGCTAGACGGTCCATACCGAGAGCCTTTTCTTTATTGGCACTATAAAGCGGGTCTGAAACTATCGGGTGGTTGATATAACGCATGTGCACACGGATCTGATGTGTCCGCCCAGTCTTTGGATAGACTTCGATATAAGAAAAGTAGTGGTCGTCTTTTGTTTCTTTTTTAGAAAGTGGTAAGCCGTCGTCGAAACGATTTAAAACTATGTATTCTGTGAGAGCGTCACGGACACCTTCACGCGCACCTCTCCCTGCGGTCCACATACGGATGTCTTTTGGACTGCGACCAATTGGTGCATTGATGACACCTCTGCCACCATAAAGAAGTGAGGCTTTTGGATCAGAAACACGACCATATACAAAACAACGATAGACTTTTTGTATAGTATGATTTTGAAATTGTTCTTTTAACAAAAGAAAAGTTTTTTGATTCCGAGCAATAAGCAAAACACCAGAAGTATCTTTGTCTAGACGGTGAACGATCCCAGGTCTTTTAATTTCTATTTGCTCACCTTTGTATTCAACAGTCATACTCTCCCCTACTTTTTCTAATTTAGGGTCATATTCTAAGACCAATTCTGCAATAGTTTTTTGATTCAAAGAACGTGCATCTCGGTGACATGCAATCCCTGCAGGCTTGTCTATGGCTATTATATTTTTGTCTTCATAGAGTATTTTTAGTTTCATAAGCTCATCATAGCATAAGGTTGAAATATAATGAAAATATGCTAGTATAGATATGCGCGGGATTAGCTCAGTTGGTAGAGCAATTCATTTACACTGAAAAGGTCGCAGGTTCAAGTCCTGCATCCCGCACTGTAAATGCCCTTGTAGTTAAATGGATATAGACCGGACATACCGTTGTGGTAAGATAAATTATGCCCTTGTAGTTAAATGGATATAGACCGGACATACCGTTGTGGTAAGATAAATTATGCCCTTGTAGTTAAATGGATATAACTGCGGACTTCTAAGCCGTTATTGCAGGTTCGATTCCTGCCGAGGGCACAAATTTTTGCGAAGCACAAAATTTGTGATTCTTAAACATATCTAAATATATGTTTAAGAAAATCGAAAGACGGAGGCTGTCGAGCCGAGTCGGGGTCGCGAGATTTTTCAGTAGAAAAATACTTGTGACCGAAAGTGTACTCGCGGTCCTGCCGATGAATCGAAAAGCTTTTCGTTCTAAAATAGAATTACAATTCTGTTTTATCGAAAAGGTATACTGTTCGTGTAACGAAAGATTACCCTGCCGAACCCTCAACAACATGCTTCCCCGCTTGCAGGTAGATATCTATCGTAGTAAACTATAAGTAGTTGTGCAAATAACGCAATAAATTAAACACATGTATCCCAACAATGAACAAC
>JAYUHL010000071.1:0-1511 GCA_043767085.1 Minisyncoccota bacterium | reverse complement strand
AAGAGCACTTTCTAAATTAAAAGTAAAAAGTGCCACACTTAAACGCATAGAGAGAAACAAGGTTCGTGCTAAAGCTATCGTTATGGGAAAAATTCAACCAAATACTAGAGGTGGACATAACACAACAAGTAACACTACTAATGCGAGGTAATAATAATTTTTCTATTATAAACAAAACAAAAAGCAAGCTTCCACGCTTGCCATTTTTGTCTATAAAAGATGCTATTCTTGGTCTCGATTACGAATTATCAGTTTCTTGTATTTCAACGCAAAATCAAAAAAAACTAAACAAAACATATCGACAAAAAGACACAACGACAAACATTCTTTCTTTTCCTTTATCTAAAAATTCAGGTGAAATAACTTTTGATTTAAAAAAAGTAGAAAAAGATTCGCCTAATTTTAATATGAACTACTCAACTTTTTTAAAGTTTTTATTTATTCATGGATTATTGCATTTGAAAGGTTACGAACATAATGCTACAATGGAAAGACAAGAAAAAAAGTATTTAAAACAATTTTCTTAATTTTCATTAAAATGGCAAAAAAAAATTACACATGTGGAATAGACATAGGAACTGACACAGTAAAACTAGTGCTTTCTACGGTAGACCATGAAACAGAAACTATTAGAGTTGAGGCTATTGCTCAAGTGCCGAGTTTCGGTGTACGTCGTGGATATATTGTAAATGTCGACGACGTTGCAAGTTGTATAAAACAAGCCGTAATCCAAGCCCAAAATGCAGTTGGGTTTAAAATCCATCACTGTTTTACATCTATAAGTGGAATCAACTTATCCTCAACTACAACCGTCGGGCAGATTATAACTACACGAGCTGATCAGGAAGTTACTATGTTAGATATCAACAGAGCAATAGAAAATGCCCAAGAAAACATAGATACAAATAATCATAAGATAATACAAACCATACCTCTGGCTTTTAAATTAGATAATAAAGAAGTTCATGGACGAGTTGAAGGCATGAAAGGTGTCAGACTAGAAGTTCGTGTATTGTCAGTAGTATGCTTGAAACAAAATATCGAGGATTTAGCAACTTCTTTTGAATTAGCTGGGCTCGAATTGCTCGACATACTGGCTTGTGTTAATGCAAACACTGTATCATCTATAAAACAAAGAGCAGCTGGTTGTGCTGTGATAGACATCGGAGCCCAAACTGTTTCAGTTGCAGTCTATGACAACAATTTACTTATTTCAACTCACGTTTTTCCTATCGGCAGTACTGATATAACTCGTGATATAGCGCTAGGATTAAAAATAGATTTAGAAGAAGCAGAAAAAATAAAAACAGGTAGTATCGTTTCTTCAGATTTTTCAAAAAAGAAAGTCGAAGAAATAATAAATGCTCGTCTTGAAGATATTTTTGAAGTTGTCGGTAATTATTTAAAGAAAATAAAGAGAAATGAATTATTACCAGGTGGAATTATAATAATTGGTGGTGGCTCACGAATAAATACGATTACTGAAATCGCCAAAAGTCAACTGAAGCTAC
>JAYUHL010000070.1:0-8908 GCA_043767085.1 Minisyncoccota bacterium | reverse complement strand
TTCGATGACACCTTCTATGCGACCCAATTTGCGAGATATCTCATCGTGTTCTGTACGCAGAGACTTTAAATTTGTCTCTAGATCAATCAAGGCCTGATTTGTATTTTTCCCATCATCATTTATTTTACTTTTTTCTACTTGCAGGATCCTTTCTGATAGTGAATTGATTTCTGTATCCAAGTGACTACGCAACGATAGTAAACGACTACTTTCATCATTTATATATTTATTTTCTGAAGAGAAATAACTTTTGTACAAGCCCTCTATCTCAGTTCGAAGTTCATAAGACTTTTCAACTTTTGAAACTTGTTTTTTAAGAAAGTTCAGATGAGGAGCAACTTCCCGACGCGAGATACCAACTTCTTTCATATTGTCCACAGTTTTCGTTAATTTCCTTTCTGATTCTAGAATTCTATATTGAAAAACCTTTAATCCTAGAGCGTCTTCGATCATAGCACGGCGGTCTCTATTTGAAGCATTTAAAACACGGTCAGCCTCACCTTGAGAGATGATATGGTGTCCAGAGCTACCTATATTGACCGATGCTAGTAAGTCTACGACATCTTTGAGGCGTACTTCTGTATTATTGATACTATACTTATTAACTCCGTCTGGATAGACAGTACGAGATATAGTAACCTCATCATAATCAACAGAGATACCGAGTCCACTATTTGTAAAATAAAATATTTTTTTACTATTATTAAAAGTAATACTCACAGATGCTCTCGATGAAGCCGGCAAGCTCTTTGAACCTTTGTATATCAAGTCCACACCACCCTTAGAACGGAGTGATCTTATGGATTGCTCTCCGAGTACGAAACGTATTGCTTCGACTATATTTGATTTACCGGAACCATTTGGGCCCACAATTGAAGTTATAGGTGTGTCGAAAGATACATTACTTTTTTTACCAAAAGATTTGAAACCAAATAATTCAATTGATTTTAATGTCATCATAATTAATTTAACCAATGCTTAGATTCTAGTGCATGTTGTGCTGCGTTTTGTTGAGCTTCTTGTTTACTGTTACCTTTCCCTTCTGCGATTTTATCATCACCAAAAAATATCCCGACAGTAAAACTCTTTTCGTGGTCTGGTCCTTGTTCATTTAGAACTTTATAAGATGGAGTGATATTTAGATGCTCTTGAGACTTTTCTTGAACCAAACTTTTTGGATCACGCCATAATTTATGTTTAACTATTTTATCTATTTTCGTAAATAAAGTCTTTGCGATAAAACCCTCGGCTACATTATAACCCAAATCTAAAAAAACTGCTCCGACATATGCTTCATAAGTATTGGCAAGTATATAGTTACGTGCACGACCTATGTCTTTTGCTTCTCCTTTTGAAAGGAGTAAGTACTCATTCATTTGTAATTCAGCCGCTACTTCACCGATAGTAACTGCATTAACAAGTGCCGATCGATACGCAGTTAGTTCTCCTTCGTCACATTTTGGATATTTAGTATATAAATAATTAGTTACACATAACTCTAGAACAGCATCACCTAAAAACTCCAATCTTTCATTATGAGAAAAACTAGTCCCAGTATTTTCATTTATATACGAACGATGGATAAACGCTTGCTCTAAAAGTTTCTTATTATTAAAAAATATATTAGTTTTTTTCTCGAAATTTTCAAAGTTTATCATAGATAGGAATAAAATATTATTAAGATTTTTTGGTTAATATTTCAATAGATTTTTCTAAAAGCGGTATCATATTGTCATACATGCGTAGTCCTGGCACATCAGCGAGGATGAACCATTTAGCATCGTCGAGACCTCCACTATTATTACATAAAACTAAATCAGAAAAAGGAGCTTCTGCTAGAAAAAAAGTAACTTGTTTTCTAATTTTCCCCTTTTCAGGATGACTTGCAATGTATTCATTGGAACCAAGTTCCTCTTTAATTTCAACATCTATACCTAATTCTTTTTTTATCTCACGAATTGCACCTGTTTTAAAATCTTCGGATTCTTCGATACCACCCTTAGACAATGTCCAGTAACCAAAGACATCGTGCACAAATGCAAAATAAATATTGTCTGCGTGCCTAGCATACACAACAGCTCCTGCCTTTTTTTCTATTGGGAATTTAGCAGGATCGGTTTCGAAAACTTTCTTTTCTTTCTTTTTAAAGTCATCTTTACCCGGCTCGCCTATCTCTTTATAGACGCCACCGAGAACTCCATTTATGAAACGACTAGAATTCTCACCACCGAAACTTTTTGCGAGTTCTATGGCCTCATTGATAGCAACTTTTGGTGGAACTTGAGCACGGTCGCCAAAGAGGAGTTCATATAAACCTAGACGCAATATGTTACGATCAACAATCGATATCTTTTCTAGTGGCCATTCAGGAGCAGCTTTCGTTATTATCTCGTCGATAATAGTTTTTTTCTTTACGACACCAGAAAGTAGCTCAGCCATAAAATGATCATCGTTGAGTCCTGGACCGAACTCTTCTATATTACGCTCAAGCATTTCATCGACAGAATTTTCTTTATTGTTCGCATTAAAATCCCACTCAAAGAGTGTCTGCAAGATTATTGAACGTGAAAGGTGCCTGTTTGCCATAATATAATTAGGTTTTATTTACAGGAGTTATTTTACAATAAATCCAAAAATAACACCTAAAATTATTTCTTATTTTTTGCTTGTTTTTTCTCAACTTTTTTTACAACATCGAGAACTTTACGTCCACGATAAAAACCACAATGATTACAAACGATATGAGTCTCTTTTGGAGCCTGACAGTTTGTACATGTCGTAAAAACCTTACCCTTCAATGCATGATGGGATCTTCGGTTACCAGTATGAGCACGTGTATGTCGCATTCTTATTACCATTGTTATAGTATACTGATTTTGAACCAAAATGCAAATAAAAAAAAGAGCAACCAATGGTCGCTCAATTTCAACTTCTAATCTTAACCCCTAAAACATGTATCTTTATGATTCTGCGATAGAATCGATTTCTTTCATTTTTTTGTACCTTTTTTGATGATTTGGTGATTTTTCTCTTATCATCACTCTCATAGAAATGATTTTTTTAGGATCATTATCAATATTGTGAAATTTTCTTTTAAACTCTTTTATAAAGAAGTTCTTATTAATATCACTTTTGATAATATATTTCATATCCTTTGCCGATAACATATATGGCAAAACCGATATAAAAAAAGCTTGAAATTGTTGATTAATTTTCCTGTTTATTTTAGAGAAACCGTCTAGTTTATTTTCCATTTTATTAAATGGTTAATGTACTTTTACAATATTGCTATTTATATGTATTTAAACATAAATAAGATTTTTAGTCAATTTTAAAAAAGTAGATAAAATGATATATTTGATAGATATGGAAAATAATAAAGAAAAACTATCATTTGCTCGTCATACTCTCGCTCACCTTTTAGCGCAAGCAGTTCTACAACATTACCCAAACGCTCATCCAACACTTGGCCCTGCTATCGACAATGGCTTCTATTATGACTTTGATTTTGGGCAAGATAAAATTGCCGACACAGATTTGGAAAAAATTGAAAAGTCTATGAAGCAGAATTTGGCTCATTGGGTAGAATTTACTCACAAAGTTGTAACTAAAGACGAAGCGTTGGCTATATTTAAAGACAATGTCTACAAAAAAGAATTAATAGAAGAAATCGAAGGCCGTGGCGAGAAAATAACACTCTATACTTGCGGTGGTTTTACAGACCTTTGTCGTGGAGGACATAGCGAGAATCCAAGTGGCGATATAGCCATAAACTCTTTCAAGCTCGACAAGGTCGCTGGTGCCTATTGGCGTGGAGACGAAAAGAACAAAATGCTCACTCGTATTTATGGCCTGGCATTTGATAATAAAGAAGAATTGGAAAAATACATCTTCCAACAAGAAGAAGCTAAAAAACGGGATCATAGGAAAATCGGTCGCGAAATGGAATTATTTACAATCATAGATGAAATAGGGGCTGGATTGCCACTGTTTTATCCGAAAGGAGCAATACTGAGACGCACAATAGAAAACTTTATAACCGAGATACAAGAAAAGCGTGACTTCGTGCCTATTTGGATACCTCATATAACAAAAGGAAAGCTTTACGAAATATCTGGTCACTTAGATAAATACGATGCGATGTATAATCCAATGAAAGTTGACGAAGATGAGTATTATTTGAAACCAATGAATTGTCCTCATTTTATGATGCTTTATAAATCTCTTCCCCATTCATATCGTGACTTGCCTATTCGATACGTCTGTACAACTACAAATTACCGCTACGAAAAATCTGGGGAATTATCAGGCCTTACTCGCGTGCGTGCATTAACTCAAGACGACTGTCACGTTTTTTGTGAAGCTTCAAAAATAAAAGACGAAATCTCGGTTATGACTTCCATGATTAAAGAAATTTATGATGTTTTTGGTTTCAATGATTTCTATGTCCGAATATCTTTGCGTGATTCAAAAAATAAACAAAATTATTTAGGAACTGACGAAGTCTGGAATACAGCTGAAAATGCTCTTCGTGAAATAGTAAAAAATACAGGTTGGAATTACAAAGAAGCTGAGAATGAAGCCGCATTTTATGGACCAAAACTTGATTTTATGTTCAAAGATGCAATAGGTCGCGAATGGCAACTTTCGACTATTCAACTTGATTTCAATTTACCAGAAAAGTTTGACCTAGAGTACACAGACAATACAAATACTAGATCAAGACCTGTTGTCATCCACCGCGCTATGCTTGGATCTGTTGAGCGCTTCATGGGCATAATGATCGAACATTATGCGGGTATATTCCCTGTATGGCTGTCGCCTGTTCAAGTTACCGTCATTCCAGTACGCACTGACAAACATACAGACTTTGCAAAGAGTTTAGTCGCAAGTCTAAAAGAAAAGAATATACGAGTCGAGTTAAATAACTCTGATGATTCATTAGGTAAAAGAATAAATAGTACTAAAGCACAAAAGGTGCCGTATGTTATAGTTGTCGGTGATAAAGAGATAGAAAGCAATATGCTGACAATCGAAACAAGAACTGAAAAAATTGTATTGAGTTTAGAGAGTTTTATAGAAAAAGTAGAAAAAGAAATAAAAGAAAAAACTTTGAACTAATTATTAAAAATTAACTTACCCCGCTTTATCCTGCAAAGGCTGGAGATGGCGGTGGAATAAAATATGCACAACAACAACGTTTACAACTTAATGATGCAACTAACCGAAGAACACAAGTCATTGTGGCGTATCAAAAAGGAATACTTAAAAGACGCAAAAAATAATCCTAAAGTAAAAGCCTACTGGTCAAAAAATGCAAAAGAAAAAGAAGCTCACATAAAAGAACTGACAGCGTTACTTAAGGGTGAATTGAAATAAACTAAAAATACACTCGCGAGAGTGTATTTTTTTATATTTATTTACAAACTTCTTTAGTGTATTTATCTGTCAAAGTTTTATTCCATTCAAATATTTTTGTTTTAATACTCCAAGAATAAGCATTTACCCCATTTTGATTACATGTAAATTTATCTGCTTTTTCATCATACGACATTGAACTAGTATAAAATCCGTGTTCAGCGGGAAGTAATTTATATTGTTCATTAACTCGCACTCTACCTACACTCAATAATAATACTGGATAAATCATACCTTCTCTCTCTTTATTTTTTAATACAGAGTTTGTCCCGTCACTATTTTTTGTCATAATAAAACCAAGATTATTATTACCTCCATTACCAACAAAAATAGCTTCATCTAAGCCATCACCAGTTAGATCAACAGTTTCAGATAATCCTATTCCTGATTCTTTTTCTAAGAAAATATTTTCTGCTAAGGCAATTTTTTGTAATTCATCGGTTTTAAATGATTTCCACTCTTTTATGACATCAGAATTTGATACTGAATTTTTTACTTCAACACTTTCTTTCAGATCTTCTTTTACAACAGAACTATCTTCTATTTTTAGAAATTCACCTTGCTTTTGAGCATTTTTATTTACACCCACATAATAAGCACCAGCACCCACAATACCAACTCCTAATACGATTAGGAAAATAATTAATGGAGCAAAACCTTTATTGTATTTCATAAATTTGAGTCTATATGACCGTTTAATGATAATTAACTTAATTTACTATATCAACTTCTCTAGTATTTGACTATACCCAGACAGCCCTAGGCCTTGCCTAGGGCTGGAAGTTTTTAAACCAATTAAATAACTCTCTAATATGATTATTTTTAAAATTACCATCTAAGACTTCTAAGTTTAAAATCTTACTAAACGTTCTTGAATTATTTACATAATCCTGGAAACTTGAAAATTTGTAGTTTAAAATAAAATCACGAGCCTTATCTTTATTTTTTATACCCTTCTCTTTCCAATCATATTGGACCAACTTAATAGGATTTAAATGTACATAAGCGAAAATATATTTAAAATAATTATCTTCCAAAATTGCTTTTGATTTAAATTTACCTTCAAAAAGAGATCCCGTTCTTTTGTACTTTTTATTAAAATACATAGCATATGCAGTACTCACCTTTTGCATATAGACACTTATATTATTCAGCCCTAGGCCTTGCCTAGGGCTGGGTGACGTTAGTATTATATGAAAGTGATTTGGCATCAATACCCACGCTAAAACATCTACTAAAGTTTTTTCTTGATCAAATTCCCATGCATCCATACTTCTCTTTAATAGAGAGTCACGAAAATTAAATTTAATATTAGAATTACAAACATATAGTATTTTTAGAAAACGACAATAATCCTCATCATCTAGAAATATAATATTTTTTCCATTACCACGATTGTAGATGTGATAGTATTGATCAGATACAATTGATTCACTTCTAATTGACATACTACTATTGTAGTAAATCCACCAGCCCTAGGCAAGGCCTAGGGCTGTCTATTTCAACTTCTCTACCCTTTTGCCATCCACGAGTATAAAATTTTTCTTGTTTTTTGGATCCATATATTTAAAATACGAAAACCAAGGGCGAGTTTTTAAGTAGTCTAAGTTTTGGTCATTTTGATGAGCTTCTTGTTCATGCGACATAAAATAATACAATTCTAATCTATTCTTTTTTAAGAAAACTAAAGCATATAGATATTCAAATAAACCGATAATTAACATACCGAAAAACAATGTTTCCATGTATTGCCTAAGATGAATACTTTCATGATTCATGTATTCTTTATTGGCTAAAATTTTCTCATCTCGCACAAAAATAAATGGGAAGATAGTCATAGCCCCACAAAGTACTCCGTATATTTTAGAACAAATAAACAGTAAAGAATGTGATACTATCACAGGAGTATTTTTTTGAAAAACAAGTTTCATAAATATTAGATATCCAAATTCGCCATCTTTGCGTGAGACTGGATGAAGGATTTACGAGGTGGAACTTCAGATCCCATTAGCATATCGAAAACTTTGTTTGATTCTGTAGCATCTTCGATTGTTACACGTTTGAGTACACGACGAGCAGGGTCCATAGTTGTCTCCCAGAGTTCTTCGGCATTCATTTCTCCGAGACCTTTATAACGTTGAATATGTATTTTAGTACTCGCTTCTTTTTTCTTTGTTGTTTCGTCTTCTTCTTCCTTCTCTTCTTCATTTTCTATACCATTTTCTTCATTTGCTGATTCAGCCAAGAGAGATTCGAGCGACGGTGCATCCTTGCCTAAAAGAGCATCACGTTCTTCGTCACTATAAGCATACATTACTTCTTTTCCTTTTTTGATTTTGAAAAGTGGTGGTTGAGCGATATAAACATAACCTATGTCGATAACAGGTCGGAAGTAACGGTACATCAAAGTCAGTATTAAAGTTCGGATATGAGCTCCGTCTACATCGGCATCGGTTGCGATAATTAGTTTGTGATAACGCATTTTTTCTATATCAAAAGTATCGCCTATAGATGTACCCATAGCAATAACTAGATTTTTTATCTGCTCACTTCCTAACATACGGTCAAGTCTCGCACGCTCTACGTTGAGTATCTTTCCACGGAGTGGAAGGATAGCTTGAGTCTTTCTATCGCGACCCATTTTAGCTGTACCACCCGCAGAGTCCCCCTCTACGATAAATATTTCCGATTCTTCGGCACTCTTTGACTGACAGTCGGCGAGTTTCCCTGGTAGTGTCATACCTTCGAGCGCACCTTTACGTAGTACTGAGTCTTTGGCAGCCTTGGCTGCTTTACGTGAACGTAATGCTAATAAGGATTTATTTATGATGAATTTTGCTTCATCTGGATTCTCTTCGAGGAATGCATTAAATGCTTCGCCAAATACAGTCGCAGTTGCTCCCATAGCCTCTGTCGAACCAAGTTTTGCTTTTGTTTGACCTTCGAATTGGATTTCACTTAATTTAACAGACACAACAGCCATCAATCCTTCGAGTACGTCATCACCTGTAAATCCTCCGTCGGCTTCTTTGATTAAATTATTTTTCTTACCGTAAGTATTGAGCACACGAGTAAGAGCTGTTTTGAAACCTGTGATATGTGTTCCACCTTCTGGGTTGTAGATATTGTTAGCGAAAGGCACGATACGAGAATTCATATCGTCAACGTACTGTAGAGCAATCTCTACTCCCACATTATCGATTTCTTTTTCAACATAAAAAACACTTGGGTGAATAGTTTTATAAGATTTATTATAAAACCTTACCAAAGAAATCAAACCGCCTTCAAAATAAAAAGAAGTAGACGGAACTTCTAGATTAAGTTCTGAAAACCAATACACATCTTCTAGTGCGTCGACTTTTCTTTCTTTCCCCTTTCCAGCTTCGAGTGGATTCCATTCACTTGCATCTATGATGTCGATGCGTAAACCTTTTACGAGATACGCTTGTTGGCGCAAATGAGAAACGATAGTATTTATATTAAATTTGAC
>JAYUHL010000069.1:0-3767 GCA_043767085.1 Minisyncoccota bacterium | reverse complement strand
ATTAACAGCGTAAAGAGTGTCATTTCTCAAGGTAAAAAAACTGGGAAAATTAGTCGCCCTTATGTTGGTATCCGTTTTGTACCTATCGATTCCAGATTGCAATCTCTCTTAGATCTCAAAACTAATTATGGTTTATTAATTCAAAAGGCAGAAACTTATCCTGCTGTAGTACCAAATTCTCCTGCGGATATAGCGGGTATAAAAGAAGGGGATATCATTCTAGAAATCGATGGCAAAAAGGTAGACCTAGAAATAGACTTTATAAATTATATCCGTCAGAAAAAAATTGGTGACACAATCAAAGTTAAAGTCCTCTCAAACGGTATCGAAAAAACCCTCTCAATCAAACTCGCCCAAGCACCAGAGGGATTATAGCTTTCTATTTATTATCATAGTATAATGACACTATGAACAACACTACGACATCCGTACATCAAAGACCATCTTGGGATGGGTATTTTATGTCTATTGCAGAGTTGGTAGGGAGTCGTGCTACGTGCGACAGGGGGCGGTCAGGGGCTGTGATAACTCGTGATAAGCATATCCTTACAACAGGTTATGTTGGTGCGCCAAAAGGCCTCGCACACTGTGATGAAGACGGGCACGAATTCCACACTGTAACATCCGAGGATGGCACAGTTTCCAAACATTGTATACGCACAACTCATGCTGAACAAAATGCTATTGTCCAAGGCTCTCGCGTTGGTATCAGCCTAGAAGGTGCAACTCTATACTGTCATATGACACCGTGTTATGTTTGCGCAAAGATGATAGTAAATGCCGGTATAATAAAAGTAATTTCAAAGAAAGATTACCAAGCG
The DNA here is from genome assembly GCA_043767085.1 of Minisyncoccota bacterium. GTDB lineage: Bacteria > Patescibacteriota > Minisyncoccia > Phycocordibacterales > UBA9973 > UBA8515. The sequence goes on along the minus strand of JAYUHL010000069.1, from coordinate 2,946 downwards.
AGCACTCAAAGCAAAGATATTTTTAAACAAGCAGAGGTAGAATTTGTTTTATTGGAAGATGTCGTGGAAAAGTATTAATTTTATTTTATTTAATTTACCCCGCCATCGGCGAGGCAAGAATATATGGTAGACCTAAAAGAATTACAAAAAGAAGTTTATAGAAATAAACTTGAAAAAGGCTTTAATACAGAAACGGCCTATGAATTTTGTCGTGCACATGAAGAGCTTTCTGAAGCATTCTCTAAATATAATAAAAATGAAGAGGGCGTAGCAGAAGAGTTGGCAGATGTAGCTATCTTTTTGCTTGGGATGTGTGAGCGTATGGGCTTTGATCTGGAAAAAGAAATAGTCCGTAAAGTAGAAGTAAACAAAAACCGTAAATATACAAAATCTAAATCCCCAGACGGGAAAGACATTTTTATAAGGGAAAAGACCGATTTAGATCCTTAATTTATGTTAAATAATAATTACAAATCAATATGGACTGGTTTCATACCGAATTTTTATTCGGTATTCAGTCGTCGGTTGCTATTTTATTATTTCCTATAGTTTTTATAATGACTTATATCGCAGGAGAGGTCTATGGCAAACATTTACTAAATAAATTTAAAAATAATGAAAATTAAAACTTATAAAACAAAAATATTTATTGAAAATGAAAATCTGATTCTTTTTATTGAGAAATACATTAAAAGTTTTTCTTCTGGAAGTATTCTTGTTATTACTTCAAAAATAGTGGCATTGTCTGAAGGTAGAACTGCTCTGATACTTAATGAAAACACTCGAGAAGAAATTATAAAAAAGGAATCAGAATGGGCTATTCGAACACCGTATGCTTGGCTCACAAAAAAAGATGGGATGATAATGGCGTCCGCTGGTGTCGATGAATCTAATGCAGATGGAAAGTTGATTCTATTACCAAAAGATAGTTTCAAGAGTGCGAAATCTATCAGAGACTTTTTTGTAAAGAAATACAATCTTGAAAATTTCGGAGTAATTATTACCGATAGCCGAACTATGCCATTGCGTGCTGGTGTCATAGGTCTCGCGATAGGTTATGCTGGTTTTAAAGGGATACGTGATTATAGAGGAACTTTCGATATTTTTAAAAGAAAATTAAAAATGACACGTACAGATGTCGTTGATTGCTTGGCTGCTGCGGCTGTTCTTTGCATGGGTGAAGGTGATGAGAAAAAACCCTTGGCCCTCATTACAAATGCACCAGTTGAATGGAGTAATAAAATAAATAAAAAAGAACTTTTGATTGAACCAGAAGATGATCTCTATGCACCATTTTTTAAGAATTTATAATCTAGATTTTTACATACTCTACAAATTCCATATCAAATTCATTTAGAGCGTCGTGCGTAAGCACGACGCTTTTTGTTTTGTTCCAGATTGTTTGGTCTATCACAGGGAAAAATGTATCAGCAAGAGGGAATATCTCGTCTACATGAGTGATGTATAGTTTATGAGCTTTATCTAATCCTTGTTTGTAAATCTGTGCCCCGCCGATTATAAAAACTTCGACTTCATCTTGATTTTCTTCGAATTCGCGTCCTTGCGCAAGACCTGCAAATTGTAAGGCTTCTTCAAGTGAATGCACAACTGTTGCACCTTTGAAGTTGTAATTGTTATCACGAGTTATAATTATATTTGTGCGATTTGGTAAAATACGCCCTATAGATTCAAAAGTTTTGCGCCCCATTATGACGGTGCGTCCTCGCGTTGTGTCACGAAAGAATTTCATATCAGCAGGTAAAGACCACAACAGTTTATTATCGGCACCAAGTTCATTATTGCGTCCTATGGCTGCTATTATAGAGATAATCATACGGCAATAGGTGCTTTGATCGAATCGTGTGGATTGTAATCGACTAATTCAAAGTCAGTAATATTAAAGTCTTCCAAATTTTTCTTATCAGGATTGATTTTCATAGTTGGCATTGGGCGTAAGTCATTGCGACGAGAAAGTTGCAAGTCAGCTTGTTCTAAATGGTTTACATATAAATGCGTGTCTCCACCAGTCCAGACGAATTCGCCAAGCTCGAGCCCTGTAATCTGCGCGATGACCATAACTAAAATAGAGTATGAAGCGATGTTAAAAGGCAGACCTAAAAATGTATCGCAACTTCTCTGGTACAGTTGGCAGGACAGCTTGCCATCGGCAACATAAAACTGAAAGAAACAATGGCAAGGTGGAAGCCCGGCTTTTGCCATCTCGTCTATGTCGGCTACATTCCAAGCAGAAACTATTAGTCGACGTGAGTCAGGAGTATTTTTAATTTGCTCGATGACATTTTTGAGTTGGTCTATGTGACCACCAGCGGGTGTAGGCCAGCTTCTCCATTGGTAACCATAAATAGGCCCCAAGTTGCCATACTCTTTTGCAAAATCATTGTCACTTTTAATATGCTCGATAAATTCTTTTATACCAGTACTCCATTCTTCACTGCCTGTTTGGGGCACAGCAATATTATTTTTAACTAAATACGCTTTGTATGGCCATTCGTCCCAGATGTGGACATTGTTGTCGGCTAAATATTTTAAATTAGTATCACCACGTAGGAACCAAATGAGTTCATGGATGATAGATTTGATCGGCACCTTTTTAGTAGTAAGGAGAGGGAAGCCTTTGGATAAATCGAAACGCATTTGATGCCCAAGTAACGAAATCGTTCCAGTCCCAGTGCGGTCAGTCTTCCTAACTCCTTCAGTCTTTATTCTTTCTATTAAGTCTAAGTAAATATTGTCTACATGATATTTGTCCATAAATTCATTATAACGGATTTGTTGTTTTTGACCAATTTTTGATTATTTACTAAACATGCTAAAATATGGGTATTAATAAAAACCTTTATTTCTATGATTTAACTTTTTAAAAATTATGTTTTATGTGTATATATTACAAAGTAAAAAGACTAACGATCTTTATACTGGTTGCAC
>JAYUHL010000068.1:0-8958 GCA_043767085.1 Minisyncoccota bacterium | reverse complement strand
TACAATTACTAATTATTTTTTAACTTCTTTTATTTCTTTATCTCCCCTTTCTACTTTCGGTTCTGGGATTTTTAGCGCTGGAGCGAGGACTTCTATCTCTTCTACTGTTTTAAATCCTGTGTGAGTTTTTTCATTCAAGACTATCGCTGGGAGTTTCTTGTCATCTATTTTATAAATCTTTATCAATGCTTTTAATGCCGACAAATCCAAGTTGTAATCAAAAGAATAAACACGTAAATTTGGATACTTAGAACGCAACTCTGTTAAGACAAAAGCTTGTTTTGTACATTCAGTACAATTGTTTGCAGTAGTATAGAAATACAAAAGTGGCACCAAGTCACTTTTACATTTTTGATTTATTTTCTTAGCTAACAAATAATCTTTAATTTGTAGAATAGAGTAGTATCTTTTTAATTCTGTAACTTCATCATTATTTTTTATATTTGTCTCACTGAAATTTATTTTTTCAGCTAGATCTGATAATTCGTTGGATAAATCTGTAGCATCCTCTTGTTCGCAAGAAAGTTCTGACAAAAGAGAAAACTGTGTTTCTGAAGACAAGACATCCGTCGCTAATTTGTTTTGAATTGAACGCATTTCGGCAACTTTTTTATCTGTAAAGAAATTAGATAAACTACCTGCCACAGCAAAAAGTGCCGTCGTTATAAAGAAAACTATAATGTATTTTGCCCAATCATTTTTCATATTAAAGTGTTTTTTTAGTTAATAAATAATCACGTTCATTTGTCCAACTAGCTTCCTGCGAGGTTATCACATTCCAAACAGCTTTTAAGAGCCAAAAAGGGGCTATAAAGCTGTATATTATCATAAATAGTGGTATATCCCATAATACCATTTTCTTGCCATAAATCATTCGTCGTCCATTTATCAAAGCTAGTATAACCAGAGAATAAAGGATAATGGAGATAAACAAGAAAGCTCGTGTATTTATAAAAAATGGATCAAAATTAAATGAAGTCTTTCCAAAAACTGAACCGAATCCTGTAGCTTGTATCTTCATGTATTTCATAAAAATGAAATTATAAAACCGAGTTCCGACAAACATCAGAAGTATGACTGTTCCAGCTATAGACACGAAACCAGACGGCAAAGTAAATATCCCTATCGTACCGTATTTAGATTTAAAGAAGAAATCTTTATAGTCGATAGCATTTTTAATAAAACCATATATCCAACGAACTCTTTGACGGTATAACTTTGGTACACTACTTGGACTACCTGTATACACATACGCATCAGGACAATGATCGATTTTGTAACCATAACGATGCATACGTAAAGCAATCTCTTGATCTTCTGTATGGTGTGCTTTTTTATAGTAACCTATAGTATCAAAAACTTTTTTACGAAAAATAGAAAACGGTCCAGGTGTTACATGTATCCCTCCGAGAAATGCGAGCATCTTTTTTGTATAGTGAGACATATCGTATTCAGCAGCCTGAGCATACTGTAAAATAGTTTTTGGATCACGGACAACAATAGACGGTGCACAAGCCATTGTTTCAGGATTATCAAAATAAGTCATCATACGTTTTAGTGCTTCTGGATGAACAGACGAATCAGCATCTAAACAACCAACAAATTCTGAAGTCGCATTTTCTATTCCCAAGTTGATAGCACTATGTTTCCCTCCATTTTCTTTTTTAAATAATTTAATTTGTGGATTTTCTTTGTATGCTTGCAGAATTTCCCAAGTATTATCACGAGATCCATCATCTACAACAAAGATGGACAACTTGTCTTTAGGGTATGACAAAGAGAGTAACGATTCTAATGTTATTGCAACTGTTTTTTCTTCATTGTAACAAGGTACAACTATCGTCGCTGTTGGGTAATGATCCAAATTTAATTTTTCATGACGAATAAATATCTTCTTTCTATTCTCAAGAAAAGTAACCAGAAAGAAAACCTGTACATAAACAGCGAGGAAAGAAAGACTGTAGAAGATTATCATGAAAAGTGACATAAGGATTTTTAATCAAAATAATTTTTTAAACGAGCTATTTTATCATTGTTGCGGAGTTTTTCATGGACCTTTGCTTCGATCTGACGAATACGCTCACGAGTGACACCAAAGTCCTGCCCTACTTCTTCGAGTGTGTGCTGTACACCATCGTGTAAACCATAACGCAACTCTAATATACGTCTTTCTTTAGGAGATAGAGTTTCTAGGACTTCACGAATTTGATCTGACAGAATACGACGAGAGGAATCTTGATCTGGGCGAAGTATTTTTTCATCTGGAATAAATTCGCCACGAGTAGATTTTTCATCGTCATCACCTATTGGTTGCTCCAGTGACACTGTGTCTTGATTAATCTGAATTATGACACGTATTTTATCAACTTCTAAGTTCATCTCAGTTGCAATTTCTTCTACAAGGGGTTCACGTCCGAGGTCTTGAGAGAGTCGACGAACGACTTGTTTATATTTTGAAATTGTTTCAACCATATGAACTGGGATACGGATAGTTCTCGATTGATCAGCGAGAGAACGTGTTATCGACTGACGAATCCACCATGTAGCATAAGTCGAGAACTTGTAACCTTTCGTCCAATCAAATTTTTCAACAGCTTTAAATAATCCCAAGTTACCCTCTTGGATTAAATCCAATAGTGTTAAGTCAGAAGACCGTCCGACGTATTTTTTAGCAATAGAGACAACCAAACGCAAGTTTGCACGCGCAAGCAGATTTTTAGCTTCATTGTCACCTTTTTCGATACGGCGAGCTAACTCCTTTTCTTCATGAGCGTTGATAAGTGGATACTGCCCTATTTCTTTTAAATAAATTTGAATAGAATCATAAGTTTGTGGATTCTTTGTATACTTTAAAACAGCTTTTTCATTTTCATTATTTGTATCGAGTAAATTACCACCTTCGAGGACATCGACACCCGCAACAACGAGCTTCTCATAAAGTTCATCTAAAAACAAAATATTACTTTCGATGTCTGGAAAAGTTTTAATGATTTCATCATAAGTTATGAAACCCCTTTTCTTACCCTTCTCAATTATTTCTTGAGATTTTTCTTCTAGGATTTTTGCTGAATTACCTTTTAGTGTATTTTTAGGTATTTTCTCCTCATCACCTTTAATAACTTTTTTATTTTTATTTACAGCTTTTTTTACTTCTGTTTTTTTAACAACTTTTTTAACAGGTTTTTTTACTATTTTTTTAGCGACAACTTTCACTTTAAGAACTTTCTTTACTACCTTTACTTTTTTATTTGTTTTCTTGGGAATATTTTTTTTAACTATCTTGTTAGGTTTTTTAACTATTTTTTTAACCACTTTTTTAGCAACTACTTTCTTTTTATTTTTTTTAATCATATGTTTAGACGTTTATTTTTTATACTTTCTATTCGACTAGTTGTTTGTTGATAAATAAGTAGTAATTTCTGCAAACCATCATTATCTTTAATTCTTTCTTTATTACTAATTTCCTGCAATAATACAGATACTTTTTCATTTAAATACTCTTCTTCGAGGTTATCTAGCAATAAATCGTACTCTTTTACGAGATTAATATGCTCATTACTATACCATATTTGAGCCTCAAAAGAAAGTTCGTCTTTTTGTAATAAAAATGTCTCATAAAATTTTTTAAATTGATCTTCCCCCACTATTTCTTTGTACCGATCTAAACTAGAGGATAAATCTTGTTTATTATTTTCAGCTAAGAAAATAAGACCGAATAATTTTCTTTGAATGTTGTCTTTGCGTGATATTTGATTTGAATCTAGTGAAGAATTACTATCTTCTGTTTTTGTTTTATAGGTTTTTTGATAAGTTTCAAAATCAGAAATTATAGCCGCAACGGGGATACTCGTCTTAGAACTAATTTCATTAAAATAAGCTTGTTTTTCAATTTCACTTTTCACATGTATCAACAGTGGAAATATATTTTCTCTTATTTTTTTACCTCTTATCCTTTGTTCGTTTTCAATATCACAAATTAAATCAAGGTTAAAACTAATTATATTTTTAGATTTACGAATTATGTCTTTCCATTCATCTGGGTTTTCTTTTATGATATCAGCTGGATCTTTTTCATTTTTCAAAACAGCAACCTTGACTTGCATCTCTAAACTAAAAGCAATCAGTGCAGCACGATTGCATGCACGAATCCCAGCATTATCACCATCAAAAGCAAAAATTATATTTGGACTCAAGCGTCGAACTAAACCCAGATTATTCACAGTCTGACTATCGACTTGAGTACTTGAAGTAAATGCTGTCCCAGAACTTGCAATAGTATTTGTAAAACCGGCTTGGTGAGACATAATCAAATCCATCTGACCTTCAACAATGATACAATAACCTCTTGATCTAATAGACAACTTGGCACGGTCAATACCAAAAAAAACATTGGATTTACTAAATAAGGAAGTTTCAGGACTATTTAAATACTTTGCAACTTCTTCTGTGGGTGTATTTTGAACTTTGCCTTCTTCTGTAAAAATACGTCCAGAAAAAGCAATCACCCGACCGCTACTATCAAATATCGGAAACATAATTCGACTACGGAAACGATCGTAACTTTTATCACCATTTATTTTTATCAAGCCAACTTTCTCAATATCTTTTATGTTGTAATTCTCTTTTAATAAGAAATCAGAAACAGATCGCCATGAATCAGGAGCATAACCAATACGGAAACTCTCTATTGTTTTATTGTGTACTCCTCGGTCACTTAGATACTTATGCGCTTCTTTATTTTCTGTAAAATTTTTCTCAAAAAATAAAGTTGCTTTTTCCATTATTTCATACAAAAGAGTATTGTCATCTTTTTTGTCGTTTGTGAAATTGTTTTCTAGCACTACACCCGCTTTATTCGCTAGAAACTTTAATGCTCCGACGAAATCTATGCCCTCAAAGTTTTGAACAAAAGAAAATATATCACCTTTTGCTCCACAGCCAAAACAATAATAACTATTTCTTTCTGTCGAAACATAAAACGACGGCGTCTTTTCATTATGAAAAGGACACCGTGCTTTATAGTTTAAACCCGAGGGCTCTAATTGTATGTATTGGGAAAGTACGTCAACGATAGAAAGTCTATCTTTAATTGTCTGTACTTGTTGTGACATATGTATAATTTTACTTAATATTTATCAAAGGGATAGAACCACCAGTAACAGTTGGTAAAACACCATTCCATTTTTCTATAGCACGCAATTCTTTTACAGCAGGATTTTTAGACAGTGCATCCCCTTCTATCTGTAATGCTTTCGCTTTACCTGTTGCTTCTTCTATCGCTTGTTGTGCTTCATATTTGACTTGTTCTAGTTTGTTCTTAGAAGCTAGTGCGTTTTGTTCTGCTGTAACTTTTGCTTCAATCGCTTGGTTAAATGAAGGTGAAAAATCAAAATCAATAATTGAAAACTGTTCAACTAAAATACCAGTTCCCTCAAATTTTGAAACTAAATGATTTTTAATGTCTTCTTTAACTTCATCACGTTTAGTGACCAATTCTTCTGCTGTAAATTTAGCTGTTGAAGCTTTTACACTTTCTTGAATAAATGGATCGATGATTCTAATTTTATAATCAATCCCAATAGTTTGATAAATTTTACCTACTGACTCTGGATTAATTGAATAATTGAGCGCAATTTTTGCTGTAACTGTTTGTAAGTCTTTTGAAGCTGAACTTGCTTGAACTTCTTCTTTTTGTGTTTTAACGTCCATAATTACAACTCTCTCAACAAAAGGAATTCTAAAGTAAAGCCCTTCTTTTAGAACTGTACTAGTCACAGCGTTGAAACGTAATTTAATACCTCGCTCCCCTGCTCCTACTGTGCCAAAAGGAAAATTAAAAATAACTATAATTAAAACAATAATAAAAACAATCAGTTTAAAAACAGAACTTACTTTTAACTTCGGTACCATGCTATTTGTATTCTCAAACCAAAACTCTTTTGTAAATATTTTCATATATTTAATCTAAAATTAAATAATAATACTAAAATTAATTATTCACCTTCTGTTGAGACTTCTTTTTTCTTACTAACTTTTTCTACGCCAAATCCTGTTCCAGCTGGTATTAGATTACCTATTATAACATTTTCTTTAAGTCCACGGAGATTGTCTGTTCCACCACGGATAGCATTGTTTATGAGGACGCGGTTTGTGTTTTGGAATGATGCAGCGGACAACCATGATTTTGTTGTAAGTGAAACTTCTGTAATACCTAGGACCATTGTTTCAGCTACAGCTTCTTTTCCATTTTCAATTTGGATTCTTGCATTTTCTTCGATAAGTTCGATTGCTTCAACTATTTCTCCTGGAGAAAATGTTGTATCTCCTGATTCTTTAATTCTCTTACGAGAGAACATTTGGCGGATAATTATTTCAATATGTTTACGAGAAATAGATGCACTTTGTAAGTCATAGACTTTATTGATTTCATCTACAATGTACTCTTCTGCAACTTCCTTTCCACCATACTTCACGAGTTCGTTGATATCAGCAGAACCATCAGTTAGTAATTGTCCTTTTGTAACTTGTGAACCAACTTTTACTTGTGGCTGACGAGAAATTACGAAACTGTATTCTATTTCATTGTTTTTACCATCAGTCTTTGAATCAGATAGAACTTTGATAGTACGTATCTTACCAGTATTTGTAACTTCGATAACTTCACCAGTTGTTTGAGAAACAATTGCAGGATTCTTTGGTAAACGTCTTTCAAAGATTTCTTCAACACGAGGCAAACCAGTAGTGATGTCCACTGTCGCGACTCCACCAGCGTGGAAAGTACGGAGAGTCAATTGTGTTCCCGGTTCACCAATAGCTTGAGCGGCAATAATACCAACGGCTTGGCCAAGTTCTATTAGACAGTTGCGTCCTAGATCGAGTCCATAACAAGTACGACAAATACCGTGAGTTACTTCACAAGAAAGTGGTGTGCGTACATACGCTTCTTGAATACCCATTTTCTCTAATATAACTGCATCTTCTTTCATTATGAGTGCGCCTTTTTTAAATACAATTTCTCCTTTAGAATCTTTTATATCATTGAGTAAAACACGCCCGAGAACATATTTTGCAAAAACATTTTTAACAGCAACTATTTTCTTGCCATTTTTTGTTTTACAATCTTCTGCTGTTATAACAACATCTTGTACGACATCTACTAAACGACGTGTCAGGTAACCAGCCTTTGCAGTGTTTAGAGCTGTATCGGCGGCACCCTTACGTGAACCGTGAGTAGTGATGAAGTATTCAAGCGGAGACAAACCTTCGATATAAGATGGGATAATTGGGAAATCGAGAGTTGCACCAGAAGTGTTTACAATCAAACCTTTCATTCCACACATTTGCACGAGTGAACCCATGCTTCCACGAGCGCCACTTGTCATCAAGTCATAAGTAGACCCTTTTTTATCGAGTGTGTCAGGGATCAATTTTTCAATTTCTTTTTTGACACCTTCCCATATCTCAATCACTTTTTGGTTTTGTTCAGAATAAGAAAGTAATCCATCATTAAAATGATCGCGAACTTTTTCTTCTTCCCCGCGACCTTTTTTAACTAAATCTTTTTTACCTTCTGGAACATGCAGATTGTCTATACCCCATGTGACTCCAGAATAAGTTGCGTAGTGGAAACCGAATTCTTTAATCTTGTCGAGAACTTTTGGAGTTGCGTCTATACCATAATGCATCATGAGCTTGTCTACTATTTGTGACATAGTCTTGATTGTTACTTCTTCATTCATATAAGGGAAATCTTCTGGGAATATACTATTGAAGAATAAACGTCCAACTGTTGTTTCAAACGGCTTACCATCGAACTCTTGATATTTTTGTTTTGTACCACCGAGCACTTTTATCTTTGCACGGAAAGTAATAACACCTAAGTCAAAAGCTGTGATAGCTTGGTTTGGACTTGCAAAAGCCATGCCTTCACCCTTTTCATCTGTTACTTCTTTTGTCATCCAATAACAACCAAGGATCATATCCATTTTTGGCATAACGATAGGGGCGCCATCTTGAGGTTTGAGCAAGTTTTTATTTGCTGCCATGTATATGCGAGCTTCGTTTTGAGCTTCTTCTGAAAGTGGTAAGTAGACAGCCATTTGGTCTCCGTCGAAGTCAGCGTTGAATCCAGAACAAACGAGCGGGTGGACTTGGATAGCATTACCTTCAATCAAAATCGGATTAAAAGCTTGGATACCTAGACGGTGCAGAGTCGGCGCACGGTTCAATAGTACATATTTACCAGCAATAACTTCTTCGAGTATTGCCCAGACTTCTGGTACACCCTCTTCAATTAATTTATTTGCTCCACGTATGTTAAAAGCCAATTCTGTTTCTAAAATTTTAGATATCACGAAAGGTTTAAATAATTCCAGTGCCATATGTTTCGGTAGTCCGCATTGATTGAGTTTCAATTGTGGTCCAACAACGATAACAGAACGTCCAGAATAGTCCACACGTTTACCTAAAAGATTTTGACGGAACAATCCTTGTTTTGATTTTAAATTATCTGACAATGATTTAAGTGCACGTTTTTGTGAACTTGAAACAGCCTGAGAATCATTTTGTTTAGCGATAGAGTTGTCTATGAGCGCATCTACTGCTTCTTGCAAGATTCTTTTTTCATTACGCAAGATAACATCTGGAGCCCCGATTTCTTTCAATTTTTTCAAACGATTGTTTCTGTTTATAACACGACGATACAAATCATTTAGATCACTAGTTGCATGACGTCCACCGTCTAGTGCAACCATAGGTCGGAGTGCTGGCGGTATAACAGGGATAACAGAAAGGAACATCCATTCAGGACGAATACCAGAGTAGATCATAGAGCGTATCAATGACAATCTCTTCTTTAGCTTTTCACGATCTACAGTATTTGCTTTAAGGATTAGTTCTTCTGTTTCTTCTTTTAATTTATTTAAATCGATATTTTTAAATATAGTATAGATTGCTTCA
>JAYUHL010000067.1:0-8989 GCA_043767085.1 Minisyncoccota bacterium | reverse complement strand
TTCTTCCATGGACCAAGTCTCATTTACGACATTTATTACTCGACCATTGTAGAGCTTAATTATCGGCATTTTTATATTATCGAAATCTTCGCTGAAACCTATAACTTTACCACGAGTACCATTTACATAACCTTGATCATAGTTGTTTTTAATGAACATAACCTCAGCACCATTTTTTAAAATTAATTTTTCTTGTGCTAAACAACTTTTTTTCAAAATATCGACGAGAATATCAGGACCATTGTTTTTCATTTTAAAAATAGTTCCCTCTTCTTTTATTTTATCTAACTCTCTTTCATTGTCGATATCTACATTTACATTGTGGGTGTAAAGTCTAGTTGGTTTTATGTGTTCTGGTAAATTTATATTTAAACGACTATTTAGTATCCCTATGTGTTTATCATCTATAGAATTATTTCTTATATTATTTAAAATATCAGTAAGGATGTTGTCTTCTTGACGATACTGATCAGTTAGATAGCAAACAGCAGGATTCATCTCTATCCAAGAATTACTTTCCATAACCATATCTTTAGAATTAATGTTATTGTTTTTATTTACTGGTGGTAGTTGAAAAAAGTCGCCACAAAGTATCACTTGTAGACCACCAAAAGGTTTATTATTTCTCTTGAATCTCTTGCAGACTCGATTAACCATATCTAATCTGTGTGCATGTAGCATTGAAACTTCGTCGATAATTAGAACTTTTGTTTTATTAAAACGAGACCAAAGATACTTTTTATCTTCTAGGCTATTCAAGTCGTGCTCATTTAAATTCTCACGAATACCTATACCTGCCCAGCCATGTATAGTCATACCATTCATATGAGTACTAGCTATACCTGTTGATGCAGTACAAGCAACATTTATATTGTGATCTTTGCAATACTTTATGTATTGATTTAATAAAAAAGTTTTACCACTTCCAGCACTTCCAGTTAAATAAATATTTACACCAGTTTTCATTACTTGGAATGCTTCATTTTGTGTCATATAAAAAAGTAAATAATATTTAATATTTGCGAATAACGGCTTTAACTACTCCGATGATAGTTAGTTGATTTGTTGGGTAGATATCTTTGAAATCTTTATTAGCGGGTTGTAGATATACCTTGTCGCCATTTTTTCGAAAGTATTTCATTGTAAATTCTCCATCTACGTTTGCTATAACAATATCTCCGTCCCGAGCCGTATTTTGTTTTTCAACCAGAACCATATCTCCATCAGAAATATGCGCTTCGATCATAGAGTCGCCGTCGACTGTTAACATATAAGTCGAGCCTTTTTTAGGTGCCAAATACTCATCTAAATTAATTGTATCATTTAGTTCATCAACATCTGATGGGAAGCCTGCTTTGACAAGTCCTAGCATTGGTATCTCGGAAAATGATTTTAGAGGAATGAGTCGACCTAAATAATCTTTACTGACAATACCTGCATCGATAAATTTCTCAACGAGACGAGCAACTGCGTTTTTAGATTTGAAATCAAAAATTTTCAACATCTCAGTATAAGTCGGCATACGTTTTTCACTCTTGTAGAAATCTATTAATTTTTGTTTTTGATTTTGATTTTCTTGCATATATCTATTGTATCCTATTTTAATGAAACATTAAACTAAGAGTACTAAAGATAGAATACCGTCCATTGTTTTGCATCATCTTGCGACGAAGTAATTTGTGCTCATAAGCCTCTTTTTTATAAGATTCACCTCGAAGTATTTTTATATCGATTTTCTTATTTATCTCTTGTAATTCTCTCTCGATTATTTTTCTAAATTGTTCTTTGTTCATATAATTTTTTATATATATTAATAATAATTGTCTTAATATATTATAAGTGAACGAGCGTTCACAGTCAAGAAAATATCTGTGGATAACTATAAATAAATAAAAACCTCAGACGAGGTTTTTATTTATTAAGCTATTGTATATAGACCAGTTTTATTTTTCTTAAAATATTTTACGTTTTGAAGATTTACCAATATAGTATTTTTCTTTAGATAACGTTCTTTCATAACTTGTTCAACAATATCTTCTTTTGACATAGGACCGTTTTTCTTTAAAAATTCGATGATGACATCACGGACGACGCCACTCTTGTAACCCCATTCAGACAAAGCATATATTCCACGTCCAACCAGTACGAAGCGTTTATCTTTTATAAGTTCATTGTGACAAGTCGCAGTGTGACAATTTTTATCGAAAGTACTTGCAACAGCACGAGCTACTTCGCGAAAATGCATTGGACTACCGTGTTTACGCATTATAAGAAAGGCATAATCTTTTACTCCACGAGTTTTGATACTTGAAGATGTCGCTCTACCCCACTCACCTAAAGCATTTTTATTTATTTTTTTAGAAATACCTAACCATCGACGAGCTATCTCTTCATTTCTGTATTGTTCTGAGAGATGTTTTACATCCTCTAGAAACTTTGCGATAATTTCATTTTCTGTTAACAATTCTTCGTCAGAAATATTTTGATATAACTTTTGTAGTGAGGCATGGATAGTTTTTGTTATCTCTCCATCAACAGACCAACGAGTTTTGAATTCATCGTCTTCTTTGTGCTTAGTGAATTCATCTCCGAGTGTTAGATAAAGATGGATATGATTTTGAGTTAACTTATCTTTAGATACGTGTTCAAGGAAACTTTGTTCAGAAACAATAGCACCTAATTCATGAATTAATTTTTTTAATTCATCAAAAACAGGTTTGTCTTCTTTAAAAGCATTTGATTTACGTATGAGTCCCAGTGCTGCATTTTCTATTTGACGAACACGCTCACGAGTGATACCGTACTTTTTACCTATCTCTTCTAGAGTTTTTCTTTTTGCATCTTCTGATATGCCGAAGCGATTTGTTATCACTTCGAAAGCACGATCAGGTAAATGCGAGAGTATTCTTTTGCTAACTTGCTTAGGTTTAAATGTGATTGTGTTTGACATTGGTTTTTAAATTACTTACTAATTTATACTAATTAACTTTTATATTTATATCATTCTATGTAAATAAAGTCAATAGTAGTTTGGAAACTTATTATTTTAGTCTATTTTTTTGAGCTTTTGCCCTTGGAACGAGCTGATTCTGTCAAGAACTTTTTGCGTAAACGAACATTTTTAGGGGTAATTTCAAGATATTCGTCTTCGGCAATTATCTCCAATCCTCTTTCAATAGAAAGTTTATAGGATGGTTTAACATTTACCGCTTCATCTGTACCACTAGAACGCATGTTTGAGAGTTGTTTACCTTTAGTTGGATTAACTACCATTTCATCACCTTTTGTGACATTACCTACAACCATACCTTCATATACTTCATCACCGTGTTCTACATAAAGAATACCGCGTTCTTGTAATGTCCAAAGTGAAAAAGCTACAACTTTACCACCAACCATAGATGCCATAGATCCAACGTCACGTTTTTTAATTTCACCAGAATATTCTTTGAAACCGATAAAACGAGAAGACAACAAACCTT
The DNA here is from genome assembly GCA_043767085.1 of Minisyncoccota bacterium. Lineage (GTDB taxonomy): Bacteria > Patescibacteriota > Minisyncoccia > Phycocordibacterales > UBA9973 > UBA8515. The sequence continues at coordinate 5,507 of JAYUHL010000067.1, read as the reverse complement.
CACCTTTTGTATCGACGATAAATTGTCCTCTATAACCGAGCAAACCTCTTGTTGGTATTTCGATTAACATACGAGTTATACCATCTTTTTCTGACATAGAAATTATCATACCTTTACGAGCAGTTAGTTTTTCAATCACAGATCCCGAAAATTCATTACGGACATCGATCGTCGCTTCTTCGTATGGTTCAACTGTTTGATTGTTTTCTTCTTTAATGATTACGTGTGGTTGAGAAACTTGCAATTCATAACCTTCACGGCGCATATTTTCGAGTAGAACTGCAATGTGCAATTCTCCACGGCCATAAACTAGATAGCCTTCTTGCATTTCTTCTTCGTCCGTTCCATCAAAGTTTACTTTCAAACCAACATTGATTTCTAGTTCTTTTTCTAAACGTTCGCGTATTTGACGACTTGTTACGTATTTACCTTCACGACCAGCAAATGGTGAATCGTTGACGAGGAAATTTAGAGAAATAGTTGGTTCATCAATTGCGATAGATTTTAGAGCTGGTGTTTCAGCATTATCGACAATTGTTTCTCCGATAAATACATCTGAAATACCTGCGATAATAGCTATGTCACCTGTATTTAGAATTTCAACTTCTTTTCTTTGTGTTCCATGAAATGTAAACATTTTTGTAATACGAGTAGAACGAGATTTCCCACTGTCGTCTTTTACTATTATAGTAGAACCTGTTTTAATAGAACCTGAATAAACACGAGCGATAGCTAAACGTCCGAGAAAGTTATCATAACCTAGATTAAAGACTTGAGCTTGAAAAGGTAAATCCTTATTTGTTGAAGCCTCAGGAACTTCGCGTAAAACTAAATCTAAAAGTGGAGATAAATCGTTAGATTCATCTTCTAGATTAAGCTTAGCGATACCTTGGCGTCCTATAGCATACACAGTTTTGAAATCTAATTGTTCTTCATTTGCTCCTAATTCTAAGAAAAGTTCTAGTACTTCTTCGTGTACTTTTACTGGATCAGCAGCTGGTTTATCAATTTTATTTATAACAACAATTGGTTTAAGTCCGAGTTCAATCGATTTCTTTAAAACGAAACGAGTTTGTGGCATAGGACCTTCTTGTGCATCTACCAAAAGTAGAACAGAATCGATAGCACGAAGAACACGTTCTACTTCAGAACCGAAATCCGCGTGACCTGGTGTATCCACAATATTTATTTTTGTTCCTTTGTAGTCAACAGAAGTATTTTTAGCATAAATAGTTATACCACGCTCCAATTCAATGGCGTTAGAATCCATACTTATACCTTCTTCTACCATACCACATTGTTTCATCAAATTATCAGTTAATGTGGTTTTTCCGTGGTCAACGTGGGCTATGATTGCTATATTTCTAATTTCTTTTGGTTGCATAATTGATATTAAAACATTGTTATTAATAAAAATGTATAAAAATCCTATCGATATAGGATTTTTATCATGATACTATTTTTCTTCTGATCCTTCTTCTTCTTTCTTACCTTTCTTTTCTACTTCAATAGCAGATATGTCACCGAGCATTGATTCTTTTTCTTCTTTTGCTGCTGCTACAAGAGCTACAACTTCATGACCGTCTGTGATCATACTGACCCCAGTTGGGATTTTGATATCAGAAACGTGAATTTGATCTTCGAGTGTAACGAGAACTGAAATATCTACTTGTATATTATGAGGCAAGTCTTTTGGAAGAGCTTCAATTTCTACTTCGTGAATAACTTTTACGAGAGTTCCCAAGCCATCTTTTTCTGCTTGCGATACGCCAGTAAATTCTAATGGAACACTAACTTCGACTTTCTTGTTCATATCTACTGCCAAGAAATCTACGTGCACTGCATGACCTCGTATTGGGTCTGCTTGTACATCGTGTATCAAACATGATGTAACCTTTCCATCTAATTCAAGTTCTATTGTACTTGACTCACCTGCTAATTTGAATAATTTTGCGAAGGCGACACTAGGGACGGAAATTGAAGTATTTTCAACTTTCGCGCCATAGATAACTGCCGGGACCATACCGTTATTTCGTATAGTTTTAAGCACATCTGTCTTACTTCGCTTTGTTGCTGTTAATTTTTGCATGGATTTACCATAGCATGAAATAATATAAATTACAATAGTATTTTTTAAAAATAAAAATCGTTCTAAGTTCAAAGTGACTAAAAGTTCTGAGTTTTTAAAATCAAAGTACTACTTGCGAAGACGGAATGCAAAGACACGGCGGCCGTCATACAAGTAGGCTGACTCGCCACGGTACCAACCAAGGTTCTCTCGCTCATCGTCGTTACGATCCACAAGCCAGACCCGAGAGTAACCGCCTGCCATAATTGACTTCATAGCAGTTCTAAAATATGAATTAGATTGTTGTTCGTGTGATAAACGGAGTTTAGGACCGTCGTCTTGAGCACAGAGTTCTAGTCCTAATTCTTCGGCTTTGTTGCAAATATCTTGGTAAGTTTGTGGTTGAGTATTGTTGAATAAATCTTTTACAGAAAGTGTGATGAATTTTTGATCGGCTGGTAGATTAGTATACTCCATCTTTTCTAACATTTCATTTATATTACTGTCTTCTAGATTTATGTTTCTTTCACTAAAGGTATCTAGCCATTCTTGTTTATTTGTTGGATAAATTATGTCTTTGTTGTATTCTAGTTTATTTACTTTACTATTTGGGAATGAAGCATAAATATGATCTATATTTGATAGTTTGGTAAATATGTCTTTTCCTAGTGGACCGATATAGGCTTTTGTGTTTTCAGTTATTTCGTTTGTATTGGTCGCAATTTCTTCTTTGCTACATTCAAGAATAATTGATGCATCTTCTTTTTTGTTTCGAGTGGAAAGGATTTCAGAAATGCGGGGGTCGTCCTGATAACCGAACCCATCAATTTTTGAGTTAATCTGATACATAAATTCAAGTTCAGTTTTATTTAAAGATTCATTTTTTCTAACTTTTTTGTCAATAATGGTTAGTTGGGTATTATCTCTTTCTTTTTTAAGATATTTTTCTTTGTCAGGGAATTCTTCTAATTTATCTTTTAGGATATCTACCATATATGAATCTAGGTTTTGTTTATATGCTATACCACGAACTTCGGCTATTTCATCAGCTTCCATGCGAATAGCTATTCTAGGTATAGTTGCTTCTTTATTATCATCTTCTGAGTAGTAAACATAAAAGTCTCCAGTTTTTAAATGACTTTTAGCTGTTTGTTCTCCGGCTGTACACCAGCCAGTACCTTTGCCTTTAATAGAGTCAACAAGCTCCTTATGAGAATTATTTTGTAAGTATTTTTTCCAAATACCATCTGTAATTGGTAGCAAATATTCTGGTATTGGTTTAAAGTTTTCATAACACCAACCATATAATTTAACAAAATCTTCTTTTGCTAAAAATTGTTTAAAATTTTCTTTTTCATCTTCCTGTATGTCATGCTCAAATTCTTTGTCTTTCCCTTCGTATTTTTTTATTAAACCATCGACAAGGTAACTAAGTGCTTTGTGGTTTAAGTCAGGGAATTTTTTGACAGTAGCTTTACTTTTTTTATCAAATTTCTTTTCATCTTTATTATACTCTGTCATATTAACAACATTTCTAAAGATGTAATACTTGATTTCGTCTGGTATATAATTTGACTCTGTGTTTTTAAAATAATCTAACCATTCTTCAAGTGAAGATTTTTGGTCTTCGAGTAGTACTTCCGAGTTTTGTTTTCTATATTCTTGTCTTTGATTATCGTCTGCATCACGCCAAACACCCAGGTGACCACTGTCTCGCATTATATTTTCATAATAACTATCTGGTATGTCCTGCTCTTTTGTTAAATAAGTATTGTATACTTTTTGTTTTAAAAGTTCGAAACCTCTATCATCTTTTACGATATTGTTTAAACGGGAAAAGTAAATTTCGAGTCTTTGATCTTTAATATCTTCTATTGTATTTCCATCTGCTTTTTTATTGCGACGATCAACTTTAAAAGCTCTACTTACCTCTTTTGAGCCTAATAGGTCATTGTATTTGTTTTTTATTAAGGGTTTTAAGTTTGGTAAGGATTCCATATTATTAGTTTAGCATTTATGGGGTTTAATTAAAATATATTTATGACGCGTGATTTGTTTCAGGCTTTTCGCGAACTATATGCTCGCGGATGTATTCGACAGTCGAGCCGACTTTTTTACCGGGGTTAAAGATATTGTTAGCGTCGAAAAGATTCTTAGTTTGTTTAAATAAATCATATATTTTTTTGCCATACATTTGCTCGAGGAATGCTGAACGGATTATACCGTCATTGTGCTCGCCTGTTGTCGAACCTTTATAAGACAAAACGAGGTCGTAGACTTTTTTAGATAATTCTAAAATAATGTCGCGAGTTTCATCTTTTTTGAAGTCCATAAGTGGAATAATATGGAAGTTACCATTACCTGCATGCCCTGCGATAGTGTATGTAATTGGATATTCATTTAAAATTGTATTTAATTTCGGCAAGAATTCTGGCAGGAATTCAGGACGAACAATTATATCGTCGATAAATGGTGCTGTGTGTAGTTCCTTTACGTGTTTACGCAACAATGCGAAACTATCACGACGAATACTCCAATACTTTTCAGACTCGGCTTGTGATTTGGTTATTCTCATTTTGAAACCAAAATTTTTAATATCTGCAATTAAGGCACGCGCTTTGTCGTTTATTTCTTTTTCATTATCACCAGCAAATTCGATAAGTAATATGAGTTTCGGTATCCCCGAACGTGTCATCATAAAGACTTCTGGCCAAAATGCCCACATGAATTTAATCATACCCCATAGACCTTTATTTTTTAAGAAATCAGGAAAGAATTTAATAGCCAACTTCATTGTTGCATCATCGTATGATTCTAAACTCTCAGGATGATGTGGCAATATACTGTCCACCAAACTACCTAATTTTTTTATATCTTTCATAAAAACAACAACCAGTTTTGAAACTTTTTTTGTTTCTACTAAATGAAGTGTTATTTTTGTAACTATTCCGAGTGTACCTTGAGACCCAACTATAACTTTTGTTAAATCAAAAATCTCGGTTTTTTCATCCCAAACATTCCATAAATAATAACCTGCAGAATTTTTACTTACATTTGGTTTTGCATTTTTTATATCTTCTTTATTGTCATTTATTATTTTAAAAATATCTTTATATATATCTCCTTCAAAATCCCCTTGAGCGATTTTTGCATATAGTTCTTTTTTTGTAAGTGGACAGACTTTATATACGCGTCCATCGGCAAATACAACTTCTAATTCTTTTATATAATCCTCTGTCTTACCATAATTTAATGTTTTCTCACCAGCAGAATTGTTCCCTATCATTCCTCCGATAGCATTTATACTTTTACTGGCTGTATAACAAGGTAATAAAAGTTTTTTTTTTAAAGTCGCTTTTTCAAAATCACGATAAAAACAACCAGGTAATACAGTAGCAGAACCCGATATCTCAACTTCGTGAGAATTTGGATATTTAGG
>JAYUHL010000066.1:0-3831 GCA_043767085.1 Minisyncoccota bacterium | reverse complement strand
ACTTGCAACTTCTGGTAACTTTTCAATATCGCTCTTTAAATCTAAAATAGTTGTTTCGTCAGCACTTGGTACAAAATAAACAGTTACATCAACTTTTTGTTTTATTGTTTCTAGAGTCTGGTGAAGTGTCGCTTGAATAAATATAAGAGATAATATAACAAACAAAGTTACAATCATCACTAAAATAGCCGATAGCGTTGTAAAACCACTACGTATAAAATTACGATAACCTGAACGTATAATTCTTTGTGTATTTATCCAAAACATAAATCTATTATATCATATACTTACCTTCTTTATCATCTTTGATGATACGACCATTTTCTAATGTAATTACACGTTTCTTTATCTTGTCTACAACACTTTTATTATGTGTTGTTAGTATAACAGTTGTACCTAATTCATTTATCTTTTTTAGGATATTTATAATTTCAGTTGTATTTATAGGATCTAGACTACCAGTTGGTTCATCAGCAATTATGATCTCAGGTTGAGTAATAATAGCGCGAGCAATGGCTAAGCGTTGCTTCTCACCACCAGAGAGCTGATGAGGGAAATGGTCTTTTCGATGGGACAAATTTACTAAATCCAAGACATGTGGAATATAAGACACTATATCCTCATCAGCTTTACCTAATGCTTCCATAGCAAAGGCTATATTCTCATAAGCGGTTTTTGTAGACAGTAGACGAAAATCTTGGAAAACTGTACCTATCTTGCGACGTAATCCTAATAATTCATTTTTAGATAGTTTATTTATATCACTTGATTCAAAAAATACTGTTCCTTGGGTTGGAGATTCTTCTCTTAAGATTAATTTTGTTAAAGTTGTTTTCCCTGCTCCAGATTGACCGACAACAGAGACGAATTCTCCTGGTGAGACTGAAAATGTAACATCGTCGAGTGAAACATTGTCTGAATACTTCTTAGTAACATTATTAAAATAAATCATTTCTTTATTATAACTTTTTTGTAGCAAAAATCAAAGTTTCTATTTCACCATCTTCTAAAACACTATCTGTATTGTGGATTTCAACATCTGTTCGGTGGTCTTTGACTAGTTTATAAGGGTGCAAAACATACGATCGTATCTGACTACCCCATTCTATTTCAACGTTTGAAGTGGTAGATAGTCCATTTTTCTGTCTTTTTTTATCTTCTTCTTGTTTTTTATATAATTTACCAAGAATCATAGACATGGCTTTTGATCTATTTTGTTCTTGAGATCTTTCCGTAGCACAACTTGCAACTATATTTGTAGGTATATGAACAATCCTAACAGCTGTTTCTCTTTTGTTTACATTTTGACCACCTGGACCACCAGCTTTAGAAAACTCTATTTTTAAATCATCTGGTTTGATTTGTATAGACCCAACACTTGTATCAAAAACTGGGACTACTTCAACCAAACAAAAAGAAGTCTGACGAAGACCTTTTGAATTAAATGGGGAGATACGCACGAGTCTGTGTACTCCACTTTCGTTTTTTAAAGTCCCATAAACATTGCGACCTGTTATTTCTATACAGACACTTTTATAACCACCGAGGGTGTTTGGATTTTCATCTATGAGTTTGACCTGCCAATTTTTACTCTCAATGTATTTTTTATACATATGAAGCAACATACCAGAAAAGTCCTCAGCATCGTCACCCCCTGCGCCTGTTATAATAGAAAGTATTGCATTACCTTTGTCGTATTCTTCGCCTCCAGACAACAAACTTTTTATCTCAGCTATTCTCTTTATTTTCTGTTGCGCAGTATTTTTATCCGACCAAAAATCGACATTGTTTAACATGTCGTTCTCAAGTCCCTCTAATTCAATTTTTAATTCATCGTCGTTTTGCATCAATAATTCATTTTAGCATTTTATAAACATCTTTTCTACACAGCCCTAGGCAAGGCCTAGGGCTGTGTAGTGATTTCTAATTCAAATTTATGTCTGAGTTAAATACTGATACTGCAGGTCCAGTCATTATTATCTCGTCATTTTCATTACTTGAAAAGTATAGTTTACCTCCTGGCAGATTTATACTCATTTCTTTTTGTGCATTTTGGTATTTAAGTGCTAGTGCATATACAGCACATGCTCCTGTTCCGCAAGCAAGAGTTGCCCCGCAACCACGTTCCCAGACTTTCATATTAAACTCATTATCTGAAACACGCTCTACTAATTCAAAATTTATTTTATTTGCAAAGTTTTTATTATTTTCTATTTTTGGACCAATTTCTAAAAGATTATATTTTTCTATGTCGTCGACAAAAGCTACAGCGTGCGGATTGCCCATCGATACACAATAAATATTCAAACCTTCAATCTCTAAACTTTCTTTTGGGAAATCTGAATGCACAAAAAACGCTTTCCCCATATTTACAGACAAAGTTCCATCATTTTCTAACTTTATTTCTTTTATTCCTGCACGTGTGTCTATTTTAAAAATATTTTGATTATTTTCTTTTTCTAGAATTTGTTCTTTATAAAACAAAGCAGTGCAACGCACACCATTACCACACATTTCTGACAAAGTTCCATCGCTATTATAATAATTCATAAAACAATCAGAACCATCTTTCTTTTCAACCAGTATTACTCCATCGGCGCCTATGCCTTTATGTCTATCACACAAGAAAATAATTTGTTCACTCGACAAAACAATCTCTCCGTTCATATTGTCTATAACAACAAAATCATTCCCTATACCATGCATTTTTGTAAATTTTAAATTCATAGAGCCGCAAGTGGGAATCGAACCCACGGTCTCGTCATTACCAATGACGTGCTTTACCACTAAGCTATGACGGCAGATATTAACAAACCAGAGGTTTATCAATATTTTTGGACATGTAGTATATTGAAATACACAATAATACTATGCCGAGGAAACCGATTTCTTTACCTTGGTAAGGCAGGCTAGTTACCAATCCTGCTATACCAAAATAAGAAAGAATTGTAAGAACAAAAAACGAACCACAGGCCATACAGCCGACACCAATTAAAGTAGCGAAAGTCCCTAACATACCTAAACCAATCCCTTTTGTTTGTCGTATTTTTTGGCGAAAGATGTATATGGACATAGTTATACCAATACCAGATAAAAAAGAAATTGTAATTAGGTAGAGTAATGCCAAAAAATCTGCATAATATGGATTTGAAAATAAAATAGAAAACAAGAATTTTATTTTATCTCCTAAAATATCGCTACTTAAAAACACAGTCTTTAGTAAACTAAAGTTTGGATACAAAACAATAAGCATCATTATCATTAGAGAAATGAAGATACCGAGAATTAAATATCGAGTTTTTTTAAATACTTCAAACAAACCATTCATATTACTTTGAATTTGCGGCTAAGTTTATTAGTTGATTGACAGAACTAACTGACTGCGCTCCTGAGAGTGGGTATTTCTTGCCATTTTTACCGATAACAACAGACCATGGTGTACCTTGACCGCCTGTTTCTTTAGCATTGGCTTCATCACGAGCGATATGTTCTAAGTATTTACCACTTACTAAACATTCATTAAATTTTGCTACATCCAAACCAACCATAGCTGCAATCTTTGGTAATTCTTTTAGGTCTAAACGATTATTAGAAGGTGTAATTTCATACAATTTATCTGTATACTTCCAAAAAGCATCGTTACCACCCTGTTCATTTGCACACTCCATAGACTCGGCTTCTTTACGAGCATTTGGATGAAGTGAATCTATCGGGAAATGACGATAAACCCAAGCCACGTCGCCTTTAGCTTCATGCTCTGCCATAATTTGACTCATAGTATTGTGAAAAACTTTACAGAAAGGACACTCTGCATCGGAATAAGTAACGATA
>JAYUHL010000065.1:0-3861 GCA_043767085.1 Minisyncoccota bacterium | reverse complement strand
GAATCGAAACAATAGAAAAAATACCAGTTGTATAAAGTAACATCGGCAATACTGCGATAGTACAAGCGACTGTCGTTGCAATCATTTGTCGTAATTGCAATTTATTTGTTACCCACATAAAAATCGGTTCTACTTTTGGAGTTATAAACAGTAGACCAAAGGTTGCAATAAATGACAATTGAAAAGAGATATCTGTGACTATTCGTAAATCATAAACACACATTAAAAGTAGCGCTATAAAAAGAGCTCGTTTTGCATCGTAAATACGACCAGTTATCTTGCCTAAAAATAAAATGGAAGCCATAATCCCTGCACGAATAGATGTAGCACTACCTCCTGACATCACTACAAAAAGTACAATACCCAAAAAAGAAAAGACTGTCGCAAGCGTAACATTGAAAAACAAAACGAAAACACTAATAAGGGATTCGGCTACAATAGAGATATTGTAGCCTGATAAAGCTGTTATATGTATCGTTCCAGTATTTATAAATTTGTCGTTTTGTTCTTTAGTAAATCCCCCACGAGTTCCCAAAAGTAAACCATTGGCCAGATCTGATTGAGGTGATACTAGAATCATATCCATACGATCAATAAAATAAGTTCGTATCTTAAATAAGACTTTTTTAATAGACGAACCATTACCATTTGAAATGATTTTTATACTAGGATTTCTGATTATAAAATATATATCTTTATTTGCTAAGTATCTCTTATAATTAAAAATACGCTCTTGCTTAGTAACAAAATTCTCGGGACTTTCTAGAAGTCCTTGTACAGACAATTCATCCCCATAAGAAACCATTGTGTCTTTTGGTATAACTAATAAAATATTAGTCTTGCTTTCTTTGGGCCTAAAAACGAGTCTTTGATCTTTGATTCTTATATCAGGGACATCAACAATAGAACCATCAACTAAGATGGTTTTATTTGTATTTTGTATGTAGATATCTTCTGGCTTATCTAAGAAAAAGAAAAAACGTATAAATGAAATTGAAATTAATATAAAAATTATTATTATTTCATGTTTTCGCATTTTTGTGTACTTGAAAAAGAAGTAGCGATAAAGTCCGCTCTCTCGTTGAACTCTTCCCCACTATGACCCTTAACTTTTTGGAAAGTTACTTTACTTTTACATTTTCGTAAATTACTAATGAGAATCTTCCATAAATCTTGATTGAGAACTTCTTTTTTATTGGCTGTCCTCCAGCCATTTTTCTCCCAACCATGTATCCAGATTGTTGCACCAGAGAAAACATAATTTGAATCTGTAACTATTATAAATTCATAATTTTTGTCATCATTTTTATTACAAAATTCTAATGCGGTAATCACTGCTTGTAGCTCCATTCTATTGTTTGTAGTCTGTTTTTCAAAGCCACCAAGCTCTTTTATAACCTGTTGATTTTCTATTATAGTTACTCCATAACCTCCATTTCCTGGATTACCAAGTGATGAACCATCTGTGTATATTTTAATTATCTGCATGATTATATAATATCACAAGAAAAAAAATTATACTCTCCTCTTTAACTGTTTATAGATATTCTCACGGCTACCAACTAATATCACAAGGACTATTAATTCTTTTTCTTTGATTTCATATATGATCCGATACTCTGTATTTTTATATTTAAAATGATAGGACAAATAACCTAAAAATTCTCCTTTCAATCCATCACCAAGTAGTGGATTTTTAGACAGAATAGCAAAAACTTCTTCAACCTTATCTGAAATATTTTTAGGTAAATTTTTTAAATCTTTTTTTACAGCACTACCAAAATAAATTTCATACATATACTATTTTGCTTGCCATTTTATGGCTTTACCTTTTTTAAATTCAGTTTCTGCTTTATTTATTCTATTTTGTATGTATTTAGAAACGTCTTTTTCATAAACCCAATCTTTTTTAGAAATAGGAGACAATCGAAAAAGATCCTCATAGTCTTTGCGTGAGAGTACAACAAGGTCACCTTTTTTAGATATTGATTGTGGAATAATGATAGTATTCATATTCGTAATATACCACGAATTTTGATAGGATACTAGTTTCGATCGCAATAAACTGTAGTCTGTTACAAATAAAGCTATAAAATATCAACTATTCGCAAACGTAGCTCTCTCCTATTTGCAAAAAAGCTCTCTTCAAAAGAAGCTACGAGGTCTATAGTGCTTGCTATTTCAAGCTTTTTTGGGAAATCACTTCTAGTTTTAAAAAACATAATGGCTTTAACCGGTTTATTTTTACTATTTAAAAATATAATTTCTAAATGATTTTTTTCTTTACCAAATTCTTTTATTTCAAATATTTTTAACTTTTCAAATAAAAAAACTGGTTTAGGATTACTAATACCAAATGGGGACAAGCGGGCTATAACTTCATAGCGTTTCTGATCAACATCGTCGAGAGATAAAGTTGTATCTATATTGTAATCTGTAACTTCTTCGTATATTTCTTTATTATTTTCTTTGATATTTATATAAGCATTGTTTAAATTCTCATCTAGAAAATGGATTTCTTCATTACTAACAGAAAAACCACCGGCTTGTTTATGTCCTCCGAAATTAATAAAACTCTTTTCTACTTTAGTCATTATGTCGACTAAATTTACATCACCGAAACTACGACAAGAACCACGGATGACGTCATCCCCTCCCCAAACAAAAGCTGGTCTTTTGTAAACTTCGGTTATTTTACTGGCAACTATACCCAGAACCCCGACCTTCCAACTTGGATTACCTATCACGACAATAGGCATCAGATTTTCTTCGATTAGTTTCTTGTCTAAATTTTTTCTCACATCCTTCATTATATGAGCGACATTTGTTTTGCGATCAGTATTTATTTTTTCAACGAAATCAGCGAGAGTTCTAGACTCAATCGGATCTATAGTTGATAATAATTCAAAGGCACGCATCGGAGAATCCATACGTGAACAAGCGTTGAGTCTCGGAGCTAATGTAAAAGTTATATCTTCTTCATTTAAAGTCTGGATAGAAACCTTTGCTTTTCGAAAAATATCGACAAGCCCGAGTCTTTTGCTTTTCTGCAAAACTTTCAGACCATAAAATGCGAGAACTCTATTTTCTCCTAAAAGTGGCACTTGGTCAGCAAGAGTAGCCAGACCTACCATATCAAGCAACCATTTCTCCCAGCCATTTGGTAAATCTAAATCTTCTTCATATTTTTTTATATACGCACAAACAAGCTTGAAGGCTAATGCTGATCCACAAAGTCTATCGTCTGGATAGTGACATGCTTCTTGTTTTGGATTAATAATAGCATATGCATTTGGCAATAAATCCTTGTTATTTATATCTTTTTTAGGTAAGTGGTGATCAGTAACAATTATATCTATACCATTCTCACCAGCAAGAGCTATCTCTTCTATGGCCGTTGTTCCTAGGTCAAAAGTGATTATTAAATTTACTTTTTCTTTTATAAAATTATTTACAGCATCAATGTTTAAGCCGTAACCTTCATCATGTCTGTCTGGTATATAAATATAAAAATTTTCATAATTTATCTTTTTGAAAAAATCATTCATTATAACTGCCGCTGGTATACCATCGCAATCATAATCACTATAGATAACTATTTTTTCTTTTTTAGAGATAGCCTCTTTGATGCGAGTGCAAGCCTTGTCCATATCTTTGAGCAAGAACGGATCATGTATATGTTTCTCATATGATGGATTTAAAAAAACATCTTGTTGATTTTTATCAAAAAAACGATTTTTAAAAAGTATATCTAAAAGTTCCTCTACCTCCATAATTATTTTAGAGCTTTTATGCCTGGCAAGCTTCCTTTAGCTAGAAATTCTAAAGTTGCTCCGCCTCCTGTTGAAACGAAACCTAATT
>JAYUHL010000064.1:0-3886 GCA_043767085.1 Minisyncoccota bacterium | reverse complement strand
CCTCCTATCACGAATATAACGAGGAGAGCAATGATGATTTTTTTGTTCATACGATATAAATAGTTTAGATTAAATAATTAATAAAAATTATTTTCTATTTATATCAAGAACGTATTATGTTTTAAATATAAGGGCGTCTTATTGGGTGGTGAGTAAATCTCTGTCCAATTTGAATAATTAAAATCAATATTTGTTACAAAAATAGGTTCGATGCTTGTATTGGGAAGTAACGCGACTTGAATAAACTCACTATGGTCCTTGTGTGAAAGATACACTACCCCTTGATGATCTACACAGGAGACCTGATTTGTATTATGTTCTGCATGAGAATCTGTGACATGATGAGGTTGTGGCAAAATATGTACTACGCATGCAAAAAATCCCAATAAAACAAGGGCAGGGATAATCAAAAATACCTTCAATGATTTAAACTTTTTTAACATCTTATACTTGGATTATAGCATATATGCAATAAATCGGTAAAGTATATGTCTACGTACTTGGTTTAATATTTTTTAATTACCATACCAGCTCTTATACCAACTTTTCATATCTACTATTTCTTTGTTTTGAGCTTCAATTATTGCTCCTGCTAGAGTTTTTATTTCTGGGTGAATAGCTTTTGTTAGAGCAAGTGTCGCCATATCAACAGCTCCCTCGTGATGCGGAATCATTTGCTCAATGAAGTGTTTATCTATACTTCCCATCATCTGAGTATTTCCTGTATTTTGATTGTTGTTACCCATCATTCCGTTGTTAGATCCTGAAAACATATTTCCACCAAAGATACTTGCTAAAACCAAACCAACGACTCCTCCGATTCCAAATGTAATTTTATTATTCATATTTTTATTGTAAGTCGATATTGTCAATAAGTACATTGATTTCTTCAGGTAAGGCACTTATTCTTTTGTTGAATCTTTGTGAAATATGATTGTTCATAATCGTATGTATTAGATATATAAGTTTATATATGATTATGATAGATAGGCGACCCGCCTAGTTCGAATCGCTTTATCTCAGTTTGAGATATAATGAAAATTTAGGAGGCGAGCTTTGCTCGTGAGATAGATTCGAAAGACTTTTCCTTGCGAACGAAGTGAGATGGAAAAGTACCCGCCGTAGTATAGGCGAATCTCTCCGCCTCCTCGTTAAAACTTATTATACTTTTTTTAAAAAAATATTTTTTTTATATGTTACAATACCCCCATGCACATACTATATTCGTATTTAAAAAATTATTGAAAGGTTTTATTATTAACATTGTTTTTAGCGGCCATCAATCAGACTTTTTCATTATTGGATCCGCTTATTTTCCGTCATATCATAGACAGCTATGCTACTAAATTTGATGCCTATACCTATCAGGAATTCATAAAAGGCGTCGGTGGTTTACTCTTGCTTGCAGTTGGAGTTGCATTTGTCTCACGTATAGCAAAAAACTTCCAGGACTTTTACACCAATACTATAATTCAAAAAATGGGTGCCAAGATGTATGCTGACGGTATAGCCCACTCACTTGAACTCCCATACAGCACATTTGAAGATGAGCGGAGTGGCGAGACTCTGGGTAAAATACAAAAAGCCAGAATGGATACAGAAAAATTAATGACGATGTTAATTAACATAGTATTCATAACATTGGTTGGTTTTGTTTTTGTAGTTATATATGCTTTTAATGTTCATTGGGTTATTGCTCCGATGTATATCGTAACTATACCAATTATTGGTGGAGTATCTTTTTTCTTATCAAAGAAAATTAAAAAAGTTCAAACGGCTATATTTGCCGAAACAGCAAGTCTCGCCGGTGCTACAACCGAATCACTACGCAATATAGAACTAGTAAAAAGTCTGGGTCTATCAGAACAAGAAATTGCTCGTTTAAATAGTACAACAGAAAAGATACTGGCGCTCGAATTAAAAAAAGTAAAATACGTGCGTTCTCTTTCTTTTATTCAAGGTACGATAGTGAACCTAATCCGCACTAGTATTTTATTTGTAATGATGTATTTGATTTTTATCCAAAAGATAACTTTCGGGGAATTCTTTGCGTTATGGATATATTCATTTTATCTTTTCGGCCCACTTCAAGAATTAGGTACTATTATCACAACTTATCGTGAGAGTGAAGCGAGTCTAGCTAACTTCAAAAAAATCCTCGAAACACCAATCGAAGAGAAGCCAATAAATCCAAAGTCTATCTCTCTCCTATCATCTCTGTCTTTTTCTGATGTATTTTTCAAGCACAAGACAGCTATGACCGATGCTTTAGGTGGTGTGACTTTTGACATTAAAGTGGGCGAAACAATTGCTTTTGTTGGGCCGTCTGGTAGTGGTAAAACGACATTGGTCAAAATGCTAGTTGGGCTTTATAAGCCAATAAACGGTAAGATAAATTACAATGATGTACCATACACACAAATAGACATAGAGAGTGTCCGTTCACAAATTGGTTTTGTAACTCAAGACACACAACTTTTTGCAGGAACTATTCGTGAAAACTTAACTTTCGTCAATCCAAATGCAACAGATGAAATGTGTATCGAGGCCCTAGAAAAAGCCGCCTGCCACAGTCTATTGCAAAGGGCAGAAAAAGGTCTCGACACTGTCATCGGTGAAGGTGGGGTCAAAGTCTCTGGTGGAGAAAAACAGAGACTCTCTATCGCACGTGCATTATTGAGGAAACCAAACTTGTTGATTTTTGATGAAGCCACATCGTCTCTTGATTCGATAACCGAAAAAGAAATTTCGAAAACTATCGCCGACATCGGTAATACAAAAGAACACATAACAATTCTAATCGCCCACCGTTTATCTACCATCATGCATGCTGACCGCATCTATGTACTAGAAAAAGGTAAAATCGTCGAACAAGGTAACCACGACCAACTTGTTGCTCTCGCAGGCCTTTACTCTGCTATGTGGCGTGAACAAATTGGGGAGAATTAAAAAAAACGTTCCATTAGGAACGCCTTTGCTTAAAAAAAATACACTAACATTAATACGACTATCAATACAGCCATTATTATCTGTATTGCTATAACTAATGACATAACCAAACCAGCTATGCTTTTAAAAATTTTTTTAGATTCCAGATACCTGCATTTACCTTTGAATTAGAACACTTGATATAATAAATAGCTACTTTGTCAAAATTTAAAAAAGTTTATTTTACAAGCTCTATCTCCTGCTCTTCACCGAACCACTTATCTTTCCATTTTGTAAAAACTGGATTTTCTTTTGAGACATATATTTCCAAGCTGTTATCTGTTGCGAGTGCCTTTTTTTCTTCTGGTTTATTATCGATATAGTTTTTGAAAAAAGGAGGAATAATTTCTTCTTGCATAACCCACTTTTTTATCTGGGGGAAAGCACTTTTAAAAGATGAGATGGCCAATCCATAATGTGTACAACCAAGTATGGCAGTTGTTGCATCATTTGGGACACGATAACTAAAGTCTTGTAGATATTTAAAAGTATCTTGGTCATTTTCTATCAAGCTTGCTAGGTTTTTTAATTCTAATTCTATGACACTTTCATCATTTATATTCGAGAAATTTTCAAATATATGTTTTTTAAAATTGTGTGACTTTATAGTTCTATGCGTTCCAAAAACAACAATCTTGCTAAATTCGAGAAGGGATAAAACAGTTGGTCGTACAATTCCAAAAACTTTTCTTCCAGGAAATGTCTCCATAACCCATTTTTTCAAATCGTCATAAATGTTAGAACTAGTTGTGTTACAAGCAAGCAATACATACATACAGTTCTTTTCTTTATATAAAAAGTGCAATGCTTGTTTCGAATACTCCAACAACTCATCTATGCTTTTTTCTCCGTATGGAACATGAGCTTGATCACCATAAAAGACATAATTATAATCTGG
>JAYUHL010000063.1:0-3906 GCA_043767085.1 Minisyncoccota bacterium | reverse complement strand
TTGCGATCAACGTAGCTGCCGCAAGCGCGAACATATAGGTGAATGCTAACTGCCGACTCTGTTCGATCGCTATTCGAGCGATCAATACGGCTGCAACCGTATATAGACTCAATATCCACTTCAATCGCTCCGGATGAGACCCTTGGTAGCAGACAGTGATAATGAAATAGACGAGCGACCCAATCATTCCGATAATGAAGATGGGAGCAACGAACCTTGTTTCTCTCTATGCGTTTAAGTGTGGCACTTTTTACTTTTAATTTAGAAAGTGCTCTTTCGTTGTAACGCTTACTTTTAACTTTGCGTACAATTCCAGACTCTATGACCTTGCGACTAAAACGTCGAACTAGGTTCATATTGTTTTCATTACCATTTTTCTTTACTTCTATAACTGTTATCATATTTTTGATATTAGCATAAGTTTGTATTCAAGGCAAGATTGATTTGCTTAAAAACAAGAATTAAGGACTAAAACTTTAGAAAACATGATTAGTCGTATTTTACAAAACATCCTCTGGATCTACATTTACAGCAAAGATAGGTGGTAAACCACGTAATTTTTCATACAATCCATCATCTATTTTTTTATTCTTGTCGATAGGGAATGGCCACATTTCTATATCTATCTTTAAAATAGTGTTAGTTAGATATTTTTGATTTATTTTATCTTTTAAACTTGAAAAAGTTTGCGGGCTGTAATCTTTGAAATATTTATTTAAATATTCTCTAACTTCCTCTGTTTCATTTTTATTTCCAAAGAAACTAATTTTAATCAGTCTTTTGTACGGGGGGTATCCAAATTCTTCTCTTTCTTTCAAGTCATCACGAGTTAGTTCGAGTATATTACCAGTAAATATTTGTTCTAGAATAGGGTTGTTACTATTTCTTGTTTGTAGAAGTACACTAGTTTTTGTTTTTGAATGGATGTTTTCTATTGTGTGAAGTATCCTTTGTGTCATATTGTAACTTGGTATCGACAATAATCCATCTAAAGATACGATGATACTATGATCAACAATTGTGTCTAAATAAGAAAATATCATTTCAGTACCTATGATGATACCACTCTTTTTTTTAAATTCAGTCAGTTTGTTTTGTGCTTCTTTGTTTGTCGAACTTTCTTTGTCTATTTGAAAAATATTTGTATCTGGAAAGAGGTGAGCGACTTCTTTGTAAACACGATCGATACCAACACCCAGTGGTACAAGTTGCCATGAATTACAATTAGCACAGCGTGTTTGTGTTTCTTCTTTACGCCCACATTTATTGCACATGAAAATATATTTGTCTTGATCGTTCTTAGGATTTTTCTTGTTGTATAAAACTATAGGTAATTCACAGTGTGGACACAATAGTGTCGTTCCACAATCGTGACAGACGGTACAAGGAGCAAGTCCCTTACGATTAGTATAAAGAAACACGGATTCATTTTTCATCAACGCTTTCTGTATCAAAATCTTGGTTTTATCTGATAGAGTCGAGAATTCTTTGTTTTTTTGCTGAGGGATTTCTTCTTTCATATCAATCAGTATTTCATTTTCTTTTTTCTGTAATCTAAATAATAGAGGACTCACTGCATTTAATTCATTTTGTGTATGTCGAAAAAGTGTTTCAGGGCGTAGTATCGTGTCACCAAATATTAGCTTCGCATCTGACAAGTGCGCAAATACTTCAACAAAGTTTCGGATATCTATAAAAGGTCGAGCTATCTGTTTGTAACTTGAGGAGCTCTCTCTTTCTAATATGATACTTTTTATATCATCTCTTTTGATACATAAAAATGCACCAGTTCCGATTATCAATACAGGATGTTTTTCTTCTGTTACTTTTTTATATTGTTCGATTAATTTTTTCTTTGAGAAGTTACTCTCGAATTCGTAAACGTAGCGTTCGATACCACGGGACAATGCTTTCTTAAAGTTCTCAATATCGTACGAAGTCGGCAAGCATATATAAACTGATTGTTTACGAGCAAATTCTTCTCGGATAAATGTACGATAAAAAATGATTCTTTCTTCTAGACTATTTTGAAAAATTAATTTTTCTTTTTTAATATTTTCTTTTGTTTCGATGACCACTTCTTCTGTAGATTTAGTATTTTTTCTTAATTCTGTAAATTTCTGTAATTCATCTAGATTGTCCAAATAAACTTGAGGAAGCATCGTCTTTACAAGGCTTCCAGTATTTGTGACATTATACTTGTGTAAAGCGAAACAGCTCTCTAGGAAATACTTTGAAAAAGGAGAAACACCAAGGACTGAAGCAATTTTCTTTAATTGAAAATCGGCGTTTTTTAAATCAGATTTTAATTCTTTTGCATCAATGGTATCTATAACAAAAGCCTCTATTATTTTCTTCCGAACAGGAACACTAACGATACTACCTATGGCTATGTCATTGGCTGAAAAATAAGTTAGATTTTCCTTTTGGTAACTCTTTTGAATTGGGATAACTCTTACGACGTACATATAAGTATGATAACATATTTGTCTATGTTTGACTTTTTTGTTTAAAGTAGTATTGTTTGATTAAATTTCGAAACATTTAAATAAAATAAAAAATGAAAACTCAAATAGATTTTCTAGAAGACTTAGAAAATAAGTTGCTTCTTAATGAAGAAATCAAAAGTGTAATCGATATTTCTTTATCGAAATGGAAATTTTTTTTGAGCCAAGGTTATAATAAAAAAAATATACATCGTAATTTTGGATACAAGGGTGATTCTGATCTTTTTAAAACAAACAAAGAGCAATCTTTTGTGTTTTGTTTAAATAATGAACAACCAATGAATCCAACATGTGAAGATAAGTTTGTTTATTATTATTCAAATAATTTATTATTGAAGATAATATCTGTCTATAATGACATGATTAAAGATTATTTTTTTATAAATAAAAATCCGAAAATTTGCACCATCGAATATATATTCGATTTAGATTTAAAAATCAAAAGTAATTCTTTGGAAAAAGATAATAAAACAATTTGTCTTTATGAAAGTAATTTTTATAAGATATTTTTAAGATTATAATAGAGTGTTAAAAATTTAAAAGTACGGCCATATTGAGCTGTATTTTTTTTATTTTCAATAAAGATATTTTATGCTATAGTCCATATATATGAGCATTTTTTCTCGAAAACTAGGCATAGATTTAGGAACAGCAAATACGCTTGTTTTTTTACCTGGAAAGGGAATCGTACTTGATGAGCCATCAGTGGTTGCTATCTCAGAACAAGACAATCAAATACTGGCTATAGGAATCGAAGCCAAGGAAATGGTTGGTAAAACCCCTGAAAGTATTATCGTATATCGTCCAATGAAAGACGGCGTTATCGCAGATTATAGAGTAACTGAAGTAATGTTGCGCTATTTTATTTCTAAAGCACTCGGTAAGTATAATTTATTTAAACCTGATGTTATGGTTTCAGTACCAGCGGGTATCACATCGACTGAACGTCGTGCTGTTATTGAAGCCACTGTTCGTGCTGGTGCCCGCAATGCCTACGTAGTCAAAGAGCCAATCTTGGCTGCTATCGGTGCAGGTATCGCTATAAATGAACCAAAAGGACAAATGATTATGGATATAGGTGGTGGAACAACTGATGTAGCAGTTATATCGCTCGGAGGTATCGTCGCCTCGACATCAGTCAAATGTGCTGGTGATAAAATAGATCAAGCTATAACTGACTATATAAAGAAAACTTTTAATTTAGTTATTGGTGACAGGACAGCTGAACAAATAAAAATTAAAATTGGCTCTGCTTTACCTATGGAAGAAGAGTTGACTATTACAATCAAAGGCCGAGATTTCATTCAAGGTTTACCGAGGACAGCGCAGATATCTACAAATGAAATTGTAAAAGCAATTGATCGCGAACTAAAAATAATGGTGGGTGCTATCAAAGATG
>JAYUHL010000062.1:0-3949 GCA_043767085.1 Minisyncoccota bacterium | reverse complement strand
GATGGTGCGACTCCACTAGCAAAGATCGGTAACGATGGTGTTTCTTTTAAATCACATATAAATGGCGATCTGCATTATATTACTCCTGAAAAGTCTATCGAGATACAGCACAATCTCGGTGCCGATATTATTTTTGCTTTTGATGAATGTACATCTCCAACAGAAAATGATCGTTATCAAGACGAAGCATTGTCGCGCACTCATGCTTGGGCAAAGAGATGCCTAGATAGACATAAAGAATTAGAGGAGGAGAAGCTCGCTCATCCTCAGGTCCTAGGGTCGCCTTTGCAGAGTGTTAAAAATGAAAAGGCTCAACCAGACCATTCGTCTGATCAAGTTTCTCCTTCTCCGCAGGCACTTTTTGGTATAGTCCAAGGTGGGCGTAATGAAGAGCTTCGTAAAAAGTCTGCCAGTGTTATAGGGGCGATGGATTTCGATGGATATGGTATTGGTGGTTCTTTTGCTAAAGAAGATATGGAAAAAGCGTGTAAATGGGTAAACGAGATTTTACCAGAAGAAAAACCAAGACACTTATTAGGAATAGGTGAACCAGAAGATTTATTTATGGGAGTAGAAAATGGTGTCGATTTATTTGACTGTGTGGGGCCGACACGCATCGCTCGCAATGGCACATTGTTTACTAAAAAAGGAAAGATAAATATATTGAACGCCGAATTTGTTTCTGATTTTAAACCAATAGAAGATGACTGTAGATGTAGTACATGTTTACCCCGCCTCGATGGCGGGGCAAGTTACACACGAGCTTACATGTCACATCTTTTCCGTGCAAAAGAAATGCTCGGTGCAACATTGGCATCTATTCACAATATTTACTTCATAAACAAACTCGTCGCCGACATGCGCGCCTCAATTCTTGACGACACATTTTTTGAATTTAAAGAAGAGTTTTTAAAGAATTATTTGAAATAAATTATAAAAATACAAAATTCTCTTTTTCTTAAAAAGTACTTTACTTAACTAAAGTACTTTTTTGGTGTATATATTGTATGGTAAAGACAAATTTTCATCTTTTAAACAAAACGAATATGTTAACAGAAAGACTCGAAAGAGCAAAAAGTAAAATTATCCTTCCATTAGATGTGGATAGTTTAGATAAGGCTTTTGACCTTATAGACAAATTACATCCTTATGTTGGGATGTTTAAAATAGGTTTTGAGCTCATTACGGCTGGAATGGCTATAGATATTATTGCATTTGTAAATTCAAAAGGTAGCAAAGTTTTTTATGACGGGAAGTTTAATGACATTCCTAATACAGTTGGAAATGCAGCAAAGGCTGCCTCAAAACTTGGTGTTAAGATTTTTAACATTCATGCATCTGCAGGAATGGAAGCAACGAAAGCTGCAGTCAAAAACAAAGGAGAAGCAGAAGTTTTTGTAGTAACTGTACTAACTTCTATCAGCAATACTGATTCACAAATTATTTTTGGTAATTCTTCAGAAGGAAAAGTTTTACAATTTGCTTTACATGCTTCTCTTGCTAATTGTGATGGAATAATATGTTCACTACAAGAAATATCTTCATTACGAGCTTTGAATGAATTGTCTGGGTTAAAAATAATGACACCAGGTATTCGTCCAGAATTTTCGCAGGTAAATGATCAGAAGAGAGTGATGACACCTGCTGAAGCTATAAAAGCTGGTGCTGATTATTTAGTTATCGGGAGGCCAATAACACAACCAGATGGTATGACCCAAATAGAAGCTGCTCTAAAAGTTTTAGAGGAAGTAGCTTCAGCTCTTGATGAAATAACAGAATAAAAAAATAGGGTTAATAATTTATAGTCTTAAAAAGCCGGACGTATTGTGCCGGCTTTTTTTTATTTCCAAAATAGCGTAAAGTATACATATGAAGGACAAGATTTTTCAATTAAAAAGCGACTACAAGCCCGATGGTGACCAGCCAGAGGCTATTAAACTATTAGTGCAGGGTCTCGACAAAGGTTTTAAAAAGCAGACATTGTTGGGGGCCACAGGCACTGGCAAGACTTTTACCATAGCCAATGTCATCGCCCAGCATAACAAACCAGCACTCGTTATCGCTCATAATAAAACATTGGCGGCGCAATTGGCTCAAGAATTCCGTGAATTTTTCCCAGATGCAGCCGTGCACTATTTTGTATCGTACTATGACTACTACCAACCCGAGGCATACATGCCAGCTAGTGATACATACATTGAAAAAGATGCGCAGATAAATAAAGAGATAGACCGACTACGCCATGCCTCAACTCAAGCACTTCTTACTCGTCCGGACTGTATCATCATCGCGTCTGTGTCATGTATCTATGGTCTAGGGAGTCCCGAGGAGTATGAAAAGGTAAATTTGAAATTAGAAGTTGGTATGAATATGGATCGGACAACTTTAATAAAAAAACTCGTCGAAGTACATTTTGAACGTACCAATGCAGATATCAACTCTGGACAATTCCGTTCTGTTGGTGGCAATGTGGAAATAATGCCCGTGTCCGAAACTTTTGTATATAAAGTAGAATTTTCTGGTGGCAAGATTGCAACTATATTAAAAGTCGATCAAGTTTCGTCGCATATTTTAAGTAATGAGAAAAATATTTTTCTTTTTCCAACAAAACACTTCATCACACAAAAAGACCAACTAGCCAAAGCCATAAAGAATATTAAAAAAGAATTAGCTGATCAAATTAAAAAGTTCGACAAAGAAGGCAAGTTGCTCGAAAAAGAAAGAATCAGTCGACGAACAAGTTATGATTTAGCGATGATAAAAGAGATAGGTTACTGCAACGGTATCGAAAATTATTCACGACAGCTCTCTGGTAAAAAAGCAGGGGAGGCACCAGAGACATTGTTGTCTTATTTCCCTAAATCTCTCCAGAAGCAAGGCTTCAAGGGTTCCAGAAGCCTTGCTTCTGGAGATGGTGGTTTCCTAACTATTATCGACGAATCGCACGTCACACTACCACAACTCGGTGGTATGTACGCTGCCGATGCTTCACGGAAAACAACATTGGTGGACTTTGGTTTTCGATTACCTTCAGCAAAAGATAATCGTCCACTAAAAAAAGAGGAATTTGAAGAACGTGTTGGTCAAGTCGTCTATGTTTCGGCGACACCGTCTATAGTTGAAAAAGAAACAAGCGAGCAAATTGTTCAACAAATTATTCGCCCAACTGGTCTGATCGATCCAGAGATTATTGTACGTCCTGTCAGTGCAAGTTCGCAGTCTATAAAGCAATCTGAGAGGTCATCGGGTGAAATCGCCAGACCATCAAAAAATCCTGCAAGCTCGCCTTACCCAGCTAAATCATCTACAAAATTAGATGATCGCTCGACCAAATCACAGATTGGGTATAGAGGTCAAACCCGCCTGCCATCGCCTGCTGCCGAAGGCTATGGCGGGCAGGTCCAAGACCTGATAGCCGAAGCCGAAAAAACAATTAAAAAAGGTTTTCGTGTTTTGGCGACGACTTTGACGAAACGCATGGCTGAGGATCTTTCTATTTATTTAAAAGAAAAGGGGATGAAGGCCGAGTATTTGCACAGTGAGATAAAAACAATCGAGCGTATTCAGATACTGACGGCATTTCGCCGTGGTGATATCGATGTTCTCGTCGGAGTTAACTTATTGCGTGAAGGGTTAGACTTACCAGAAGTTGCGCTCATTGGGATACTTGATGCTGATAAAGAGGGCTTCTTGCGTAGTGAGACTTCGCTTATTCAAACTATTGGCCGTGCTGCGCGCAATGCAGAGGGCAGAGTTATTTTATATGCTGACAATATGACCAAATCGCTCGATAGTGCTATCGGGGAGACAACTCGTCGTCGAGACATACAACTGGCCTACAATAAAAAACATGGTATCACTCCAAAAACAATTCTCAAAAATATAAAAGATATAACCGAGGAGCTCGAAAGTAAACATAGCAAGGCAGTAAATGCTGAGCTTGATTTAG
>JAYUHL010000061.1:0-9375 GCA_043767085.1 Minisyncoccota bacterium | reverse complement strand
CGAAACACAATATGGTAGACAAAGCTGTTGACTGGACAAAGAAAAGTGCGATTGGTCGCTTTGTTAACCCTGCTACTCTTTCTGTGGCTCTTGGTTTGGCTTATTCTGTAAGTGCTTTTGCTGGTAAAAGATTTTTAAACAGTAAACTTTCACATATTTCTACTTTCGGATTAACAGCTGTAGCCTCTGGAGCATTTGCTGCTATGAATGAATCACAAAGACTTGCAGAGGAGAGACGCCAGCACGGGCGCGAAATGGCAAAAGGTGGCAAAACAGAAGATGGAAGTCCACGCAGAGAAGAGATGGAAAAATATTCTTACAAAACAGAATCTGCTAGTGATTTAATAAAAAACTTGCGCTATTCATTGTCTGAAATAAAAGACAATAAAAACATATCCGAGAGTGAACTTGCGACAATAATTAGTAATATAAATAACATTGAAGCTCGCAATAATTTAGGTGACAGAAAAAAAATAGATCTTATTTCATATTCAAGTCCTGAAAATGTTGAAAAAGAAAGGACTGAAATGACAATTCTGCTTGCAAAGTCAAAAGTAGAGTTACGCAAACAATTTGGAGATAAATTTGATACAACTTTACAACAACAAAATAAAACAATAGAAGAATCTCTTTTGGGAGGAGAAAGTGGTATCACCAGTAAAGATAAATCTTTTAGTAATTTGAAATTAAAAAAATCTGCTGGTAAGTTTTTCAAAACACTCTTAGTAGGTGTGACAATTGGTGCTGTTGTCCAAGAAGGAGTTTCCTTAATAGATGGAGCCTGGGGTGGACAACGCGAAGGTATATTTGAAGGAGCATACTATCAATTCAAAGGTGAGGGTACCCCTAACAATATACAAACTCCATTAGAGCATGTGCGTGGCTTGATAGATGGAAATCCATCACATTTGTCTATGACAAATGCTCATGAACAAATAATTGGAAACAGTCACTTCAACCTCCCAGAGACTACAAATATAATTACAAATCCTGACGGAACATATAATATAGTAAATGGTGACCACATTGTAGCTGATCATATAAACATAACCACAGATGCAAATGGTGCTCTAGATCAAGAATCTATCGATAGACTAGGGGAAAGTGGAATAATAGCCACTACAGAAAATATAATAATAGAAAATGGCTCAACAGAACCAATTAGTGCCGATGAATACGTAAAAGAACATTTAGAAAATACCAAGCATATCAAGCGTGACCTTTGGTATGATAACGACACACCGAAGCCTATTTTTGATAAAAATGAATTGAAACTTCACTGGGGAGGTGAAAATGGTACTGGTATAAATGCAGATGGTAAATATGTTTTCAATACTTCACATATGACTTCTGGAGGATCTTTCCATGATAATCTATCTGTAGACGCTCAGGAAAAAATAAAAGCTGGTGGTCTAAAAATGTTACTTTCTTTGTCTCGTGATACTCAGAACCAAGTTTTTGAAGTAGATATAGATGCAAATGGAAACGCAATCATAGACCCCAATAGTGAGGTGGGTAAAATTTTTTTCAAAATAGACGCACAAGGTCATGCAGTATTTCAAGGTAAATTTGCAGAAGTGGCAGAAACTTTTGAAGAAAAGGACGGCGCAGAACATGTAAAAGTCCTTGCAACTTATGTAGGTAAAGGGGTAGATGAAATAAAAGTCCCTGGTCCTTTAGAAATACCTATAAACAACTTACAAATACCACTAGATGAAGAACCTCCGTACTTCATACCACTCGTACCAAGAACACCACTTGAGCCGATTGCTTATAAAAAAGATAAGTATCCAGAAACAGAACCTATAACTCCTTTCTTGCCATACTATGGCAACACACAAACATCAAAAGAAGAGTTAGATTTTTATGAGGGAAAAAAATCCAAAACACTAAAAGAAAATCCTAAAGCTAAACTTGATCATTACAGAGAAATAGGAGCTTATTTTGATAAAATGGATAAAAAATATCTAGAAAGAATAGAAAAATTTGCTTTATCTCTTGGTAATATGGAAAAAGAGTGTAAAGTTTCTGTTTGTATTCCTGTAGCTGGACACCAAGAAGGAAAACAAATATATGAATCATTAAAAAACTACAGTTTCCAAACAGCAAAAAACAAAAATTACGAAATATCATTGTTTGTTAATCATCCAAAAACAGACAAAGAAGGTAACATTTTAAACGCAGAAGAAACTCTTTCTGAAATAGAAAGGTTTAAACAAGAAAATCCAAACATAAAAATAAAAGTTATGTATGAGGTACTTCCAGACGAAGATGTAAATATTGGCAAGATTAGAAAAATGCTTTCTGATGCAATACTTTTACGTCAACACGCAAGAGGGGTAAAAGCTTCGGATTTAATTATGATAAGTAATAATGCTGACAATAAAGGTATTGACCCGAGATATATAGAATCTTTTATTAATCAATTTGAAAAAAACCCAGAAGTTGATGCCATGTTAGGTCAACTAGACTGGGATCCTGAGTCTTATCAACGCTATCCATCAATCCATATGGGAACCAGACTTTTCCAATATTTAAGTACTCTGGGACGTAGAAATGGTGGTGGAATAGCATCAAGTGGAGCAAATACAGCTTATCGTTCAAGTATTTATGCTGCAATAGGTGGTTATATGGATAATGTTTCTGGTGGTGAGGACGTTGCTATAGGACGTGCTATTGTGAACGCTAGAGGTGGTGATAAAAAACGCCTTACTTTTGCTGGAGTCACAACTAGACTATTTACATCTTCTAGAAGATCTATTGATGCTATGAAATCAGGGCTATCACCAGTAGAACAATGGGATAAAGGTTTCAGTGCTTTTGATGATGAAGTAAGAAATATGATTATAGAAGAAGGACAAGAAGTAGATTACGACAACGAAGAAATAAAAGAAAAACTCAAAAAATCGTTAGAGTATGTTTTTAACCGTACTTTAGATGTTTGGGGAAAAGGTGAAGAATTAGGTAAAAATAGTCATTTTTACAAAAAAGCATTACTACTTTTAGGTGTTAAGTACAAGCTTGATAAGGAAAAAAATATTGTAATAACAGATATGGATAGTTTGGTTAAAGGACTCAAAACATATCAAACAGAAGGTAAATTAATTCGTGATGCAAGATCTGGTAAAAAAGAAGCCCAAAAAGCCTTAAAAGATTTAAGAGAAAAAAAATTAGTAAGTTTAAAAAAAGAAAATCCTGAAGTTAAAGGGAAAAAAGTAAAGCCTAAAATTACCAAAACAGAAGAAGTAGAAACAAAAAAAACTCCAGAAAAAATTAACTACACAGAAGAATCTAAAAGATTTATAGACAGATTAGAAAAAGACTCTGATTTAATGAAATTATTTAGAAAACAATATGATCTATATTCTGGATTAAAAAACTATAAAAAACTAAAAAAAGGTGACCCGAGAAAGGATAATGTAGATGAAATATATAATGATTATTCTAATAAATTAGGTGACGCAAAAGTTAGCAAAGAAGATTATTTAACTTCAATTACAGAATTGATTGAAGATAATTTTTCAAAAGAGTTAAGAGCGAGAGAAGCAAAAGAAGCAAAAGAAAAAGAAACACTGGATAAAGAAAGTCTCGAAAATGAGATTAAAATAAGTTTTTCTAAAGTACTCGAAACAATAAGAGAAAAACAACCCGAAATCTTAAACCTAAAGTTAACTTTTGACCAAGGCAAGGGCTTTATAGTTGATAGCGAAATAAAAATAGGTAATACAGGCAGAGCAAGTAAACCAAATTTAAATGCCCACCTATCCTTACCATTTGAAATAAAAAATGGTAATCTAGAGTTAGGAGAAAGTTATTCTATTGAGTCTGGACTTGCAACAAGAACAGCAACAGAACAATTTAAACCAATCATAGATCTTTTAGCTAAAGGTATAAAAAACACACTCGAAGAAAAATTTAACAAAAAAATTAACTTCCTAGAAATAGGAGAAGAAAAGCTATCTATTGTCTTTAAAGACTAACTTACAAAATACACCTAAATTAGGTGTATTTTGTTTTTAGACAATGTATTGTATAATAAATACACAAATTATGACAATGAACAAGAAAGAGACAAAACCAAAGGTGTTCAATCTCGAGAACACTGAGGAACTACTAACTTTAAAAAAAAAGCTTTCACAGGAAGAGGGTCCTTGGGAGAAAAAATTATTAAAGATATTGTTTGATGACCATTTAGCTAATATGAAAAACGAAGAGCCGAGAAAACTTAAAAGCCATCCTCTCCCAGAGAAAATGAACATTCAAAAAATAATCAATAGTGAAAAAGTAAAGGTTACTGAAAATGAAGAACAAAATGCTGATTTTGAAAAACATAAAAAAGAATGGGAAGAAAAAAAGAAACAAAGAATAAACGTTCAAAAAGAAGTAAAGGAGAGTAGCAATCAAGAAATAAAAGGAGATGGTGCGAAAAAATTAGTCTGGCCACCATTGAGACCAGGATCTGATGAGGAACGAATGGATATTCATAGAAAGAAAATTCGTACAGAAACCAAGTTGATAGAAGGTAGAGAATGGACAAAAAATGATGAGAAAACGCTGCAAGAATTAATAGCAGTTATAGAAAGTACTAAAAAAGAGATTCTAGCATTAGAAAAAGAACTTAAAACATCTAAATAATAAAACATATGGAAAGAAAGAAAAATACAACAAAAGAATTGGCTAAACTCAAAAAAACTCTTTTAAATGCAGAAAAAGAAGCTGGCTCATTTATTGCTAAAAAAAGTAGGATTGAGTCGACAAATAAAAAAATAGAACCAGAAAATTTGGAGCCTGTTATTTTAGACGAATCCGCAGAACCAGAAGTTCCAGTTACTAAACCTGATTTTTATCAAGATGTTTTGCCTAATAATGAGGTTAAAGCTGTCTCACAAGAACCGACAGAGATAGAGACAAAGGTTAAAAAAGAATCTGATGAAGAGGAGTCAAGAAAAGAAATGGTGGCTTTGTACAAAGAAGTACTTTTAGCGTATGAAGAAAATAAAAAGAGTAAAGAAAGAACTAATGAAAAATTATCTAAATTGAATGAGGAAATAGATAAGCTAGAAAAACAAATTACTAATGATACAACAAAAGAATCCGTACTAGAAACAGAAAATACGGACACAGGAGCAACAGAAGAAGTTGCTGAAAAAGAAGTTGTAGAAAATATAGAAGAAAAAGATAAAGATTTTTTGAAAGAAGATAACAAAGAGATTGAAGCGATAAAAGAAAAAACATCAGAAAATAGTATTGCCAAAGAGAGTCTTTTCAAGAGATTTAAAAATGCCATTCTGGGACAAAAAAACAACAAGAAAGAGGATTTTAAGAATGAGCACTCAGAGATAGAAAAAGATCGTGAAAACAAACCTTTCATATACTATGCTTTTAGTAAAATCAACAAAGATAAAAATAAAGCTGTATTTTCTAGATTTATAACAACTTTTGGCAACGACGTTTATCCTGATCTAAGAATATGTGAGTTAGGTGAATTTGATCATAAAAAACATTTTTATGATTCAGTTTTTAAATGGAAATTCTTAGTAGTAACAAATAAAGACCCAATGGAAGGTTTCTTTTTTGCAAGTATTTCTGGATTTTCTATGGTAATAAAAAATGTAAAAGAAGTAACGCGGGATGATGGGATAAACGAAACGTCAGAAAAAATTATATATAAGATAGTTGGACCAGATGGAGAAATTGTCCAAGATGACATTCAAGGATATGATAAAGCCAGGGAAATATTTGAAGAAAAAAGAGCTTTAAATAAGATTGATATTGAAAAAGAATTTAATAATTTAAAAAACTAATAAATATTTATGGCTATGATAAAAAAACCAGATATACCGCCAACAATGAACTCAGAGACCTCTGAGGAAACTTTATTGCGATTGCAACAAGAAAGAGATGGATTTTTAAGAGAAAAAGAAGAGCAAGATATAAAAGATGAAGAGCTTGAACAGAAATTAAAAATTTTAGGAGAGAAGTTAGGCATAAAACCAGAAACACAAGAAAGTTCAGAAACAGAAAATAAAAAAACAGCAGAACAGATACTGGATGAAAGTAAAGAAAGAGCAAAAATAGAAAGTGAGATTAAAGATAAATTGGAAGCACAAAAAGCAAAGATAGAGATAAGAAAAAGTTTTTTGAGCCCTGTAAAAAAACTCCTTTTTGAAAAACTTTCAAAAGCAGGAACTTTTATTGGAACCAATTGGGATAAACTTAAAGAAACTCAAGGCTTCCAAAAAGGTGCCGCAGGATTATCTGCATATAGCCAGTTTATGAATGGTGGGAAAGAAATTTTTAGATTCCAAAACGGAACAGACAAAGATGGGAATCCAACATACTACAGATACACATGGAGAAAACTAGCGCTCAGTAGTGCTATAGCTGGTACCGCTGTAGCTTTTCTACCTGTAACTGGAGTAGCTGCTGCAAGTATGTTTGGAACAAAAATAGCACGTGGGTTCATCGGTGGAGTAGGTGGAGCAAAAGCCATAGAGAAAATAAATCGTGTTGGTCAAGAAAAAATATCTAAGCTTGAAATGAAAAAAGGGGATACAAACCTAACAGAAGAACAGCTTGTTTCACTAGAAAAGAAAATCAGGAGAACAAAACTTGCGACGAAAGCATTTGCAATGAGTATTGGAATTGGAACGGGTTATGCTTTGGCAATACTTGCTGGTGAAATAACTGGACGTATAGGTACTAATGATCTTGGTACTCCAAAACCTGTGGATACAGATAGTACAAAATTTAAAGCTGACAGCACTACACATGCAGATAGCCTACAAAAAATTAAAATTCAAAAAGATCTTGAATCTTCGTTGAAGGTTAAAGCTGATTCTTTAGCAGAAGCAGAAAAGAAATTAACTGAATTAAAAGATTTGGAAGCAAAAGGTGACACAACGTTAGCTACAAAACTTAAAACAGAAGAAGCTGTAATAAAGACAAATTTGGGAAAAGTTTTACCGAAGACAGAAAGTCTACCAAAAGGATCGGAAATAAACAATACTGATACTCCTGGTTATACTTATGCATTTAAAAACCAGTTAGAGAACAACAAGGAATTAGCGAAAGCATCTGGTTATGACAAACTTACAACAGACAAAGCTAGGGGATTATTCTTAGAAAAATTAGGAACAGAACAAGGATACCTAGATGAAAATGGAAATGAAATACGCATAAAATATGTAGAAGGTGTAAAAATAAATGCTGTACTTGAATATGACGAAAGTACTCATAAATTATATACAGAGGAATATAGAAATGGAGAATTGAAAGAAACACACCACGATGGTGACTTGTTAGAAAAAGATATTGAAGAATATGAGTATAATGACAAACCATTTCATCGTGTAAACCACAAAATAGAAACAGCTGGTGGTGAGGGTGATACTGATAGTCATAGTTCAGAAGGTGATGATAAGTATAAAATAAAAGGAGGCCAAAAAGACTTGCCTGATCTTAATGAAACAAAAATAGAAAAAACGTTTACAATAAAAGGAGACCAAAAAGACTTGCCTGATCTTAATAAAACAGAAATAGAAAAACCGTTTATCATTAAAGACACCATTTGGGAAAAACCAACTAAACTAGGTGTAGACTATTATCTGCATGGAAACGATAATTTAAAAGGACTTGATAAAGGTACATTAGATGCTTTGCTAAGACAAGGAATAGTTATAGATAGACAAACAATTAATCCCCTAGGAATAATAATTCACAATTATGAAATGAAAGATGCTGGAGAAATACTAAAGTTACGAGACGACGCTGAATTTATAAAAGCAAGATACGGTTTGAAAGCAGACGCCTTAAATACTGATCCATTAGAAAATGAAACAATGGAAGAATACAGGGACAGGCTGACCAAAAGTATAGATAAAATCGAGAAGGATCAACAAAATATCAAAACAAATCTGGAGCAACAAAAAAACGCAATAGATTATGCAAAAGGAAGAAGAGATGGTTTCTATGACGCTGCATACGCTGAATCAGAACACCGATATAAAGTTATGAGAAATAGACAAATAACTAATGGATTCCTTAATCTAATTTTTAGAAACAATCGTTATTATGGTGGGTACAATAGTGGATATTATAATTCAAATGGGGGATATTATCGTTAAATTATTAATTAATAAATAAATTATGCAAACAAACATACACCAGTCTTTAGCAAAAGCGTTAGGGATAGAGAATTTAGAAGCGAGTAAACAAGAAGAAATAATAACAAGTACTGGTGCTCTGATATACCAAAGTGTTCTGATGCGTGCTCTCGAAGAGATGCCCGATGAACAAGTCGATGAATTCGAAAAAATAACAGCAACGAATCCGACACCAGAAGTAGTATTTGACTTCTTTCGCTTAAAAATACCGAACTTTGAAGCGATGATCGCCGACGAAGCACAGAAATTCATGTCAGAAATAAAGAAATAGATTTTATTTAAAAAAATGTTAAGATAGATAAATGGATTATCTATCAGAACTAAATGACAAACAAAAAGAGGCCGTTGTTTATATGCAAGGGCCTCTTTTGATTGTAGCTGGGGCAGGTGCCGGTAAAACCAAAACTCTAACCCATAGAATACTACACTTGATAAGAAATGGGGTTCGTCCAAACGAGATACTGGCTGTGACTTTTACAAACAAAGCTGCCAAAGAAATGCGAGAGCGTGTTGTGGACTTGTTGTCAGACCGTCAATACGATAGCACTCCGATGGTTTGTACTTTCCACTCATTGGGTGTGTACATAATAAGAGAAAACGCACAGAGTATAGGACTAACAAAACATTTCACGATAGCAGATGAGAGTAATGCAATTGGCCACATAAAAGACGCATTAAAGAAGTTCGACTTGGATCCAAAAATACACGAACCGAGAAAGATAAAGTCGATCATCTCTCGGTCTAAGGGGGACTTTATCAGTCGTGAACAATTTTCGCAGGATATAAAATCAGGATTCCAAGAAATAGTTGCGAAAGTATGGAACTATTATGACGATGCATTAAAAAAAGAAGGGTCTTTGGACTTTGATGATCTTTTAATAAAAAGTGTACAAATATTAGAAAAAAATAAAGACATAAATAAAAAATATCACGACAGATTCAAATACATAATGATCGACGAGTACCAAGACACAAACGAGGTTCAGTACACACTAGCTAAACTACTAGTTGGAGAAGAGCAGAATATCTGTGTGGTGGGGGATACAGATCAGAATATATATTCATGGCGTGGGGCTAACATAAAAAATATGCTCCATTTCGAAAAGGATTATAAAGATGCAAAGATAATAATGCTCGAACAGAATTATCGTTCGACAAAGACTATTATCGCAGCAGCCAACAGTGTAATCGAGAAGAATATCTTTCGTGT
>JAYUHL010000060.1:0-3962 GCA_043767085.1 Minisyncoccota bacterium | reverse complement strand
ATACCCAAAATAGCGATAATGTCTTGGAGGTCTTTATAGCGTTGCAAGACACGTTGGACTTCACGAGCGACTTCATAGTGTTCTTTACCTACTATGTTTGGATCGAGAATTGTTGAAGATGAGTCTAGTGGATCAACAGCTGGATAAATACCTATTTCAGAAAGTGAACGATTAAGAACTACAGTAGAGTCGAGGTGAGAGAAAGTTGTCGCTGGTGCTGGGTCTGTTAAGTCATCGGCTGGTACATAAACTGCTTGAACAGAAGTAACAGAACCTTTGTCTGTACTTGTAATACGCTCTTGCATGTTTCCCATTTCCGACGCTAGAGTTGGTTGGTAACCTACAGCACTTGGTATACGTCCGAGCAATGCAGAAACTTCAGATCCTGCTTGTGTAAAACGAAAGATATTGTCGATAAAGAAAAGAACATCTTTACCTTCTTGGTCGCGGAAGTATTCGGCCATAGTCAGTCCTGAAAGAGCAACGCGTAGTCTCGCTCCTGGTGGTTCATTCATTTGTCCAAAAACCATGGCTACTTTTGGTAGAACTCCAGATTCTTTCATTTCATGATATAGATCGTTTCCTTCACGGGTACGCTCTCCGACACCAGCAAAAACAGAGTAACCTCCATGATTTGATGCGATGTTGTGAATCAACTCTTGGATAACAACCGTTTTACCAACTCCAGCACCTCCAAATAAACCAACCTTACCACCCTTTAGAACTGGACAGATTAGATCTATAACCTTGATACCAGTTTCTAATATTTCAACTTTTGTAGCTTGCGAAACATAAGAAGGAGCTTCACGATGTATAGAGGATCGAGTTTTTGTAGCAACTGGTTTTCCGTCATCTATAACATCACCTAGGACATTAAAAATACGGCCGAGAGTATCTGTACCGACAGGAACAGATATAGGAGCTCCAGTATCAGTAACTTCCATTCCACGAGCAAGACCATCTGTAGTATCCATCGCAATAGAACGTATAACATTACCACCGATGTGTTGTTCGACTTCCAAGACAACCAATTTATCACCGTTCATGACAGTAAGCGCATTATAAATAGCTGGTAAGTTTTCTTCAAACTCTACATCAACGACTGGCCCGATAATTTTTTTTATTTTTCCTTTCATATTTTTTAATAAACTTTAATAATAAATTTAATTTATACTTGCCATACCGGCACTAATTTCTGATATCTCCTGAGTGATTCCTGCCTGACGAGCTTTGTTAAAAGCTAATGTTAAATCGTCAACCATCTCTCCAGCAGCTTCGTTTGCATTCTTCATCGCGACCATCCTAGAAGATTGTTCAGATGCATTTGATTCAAGTATCATTTGATAAACTTGCATTCTCACTAATTTCTCGGCCAAGCTTTGAATTAAAATATCAATTTTACCTTCAAAGGAATACTGGATATTTTCTTTTTTTAAAACCTGCTGTTCGCTATTTTTACCTAAACTCTCTATTATCTCTTTTACCTCTTCTTTGTTTATTGGTAACAACTGTCGAATGTTTGCTTTTTGAGTTAAGGCAGATATAAAATCAGTATATATCACTTTTACATTCCTATAGGTACCTTCTTTGTATTTAAGTGTGACGAGTTCAGAAAGCGCTCGGACATCAGATAGTTTAGTATTGTCTGGTATCTCCACGAAAGAAGCGATTATATTTTGTCCTATTCTGCGCATCGCATTATCCCCCTTTTTACCTACAGATATAATTTCACAGGCTGCCTCATTTTCTTTGAGTATAGAAAGTGCCTTTTTTATAGTTTGTGAATTATAAGAACCACACAAACCACGATTTGAGGTTATCAAAACTACGAGGGTTTTTTTATTGTCTTTATTCTCTACAAAAAATGGATGGTTAATCTCTTCTAGGTTACTAGATAGAGAATTTAAAAGATCCCATGAATATGTTGCATAGAGTCGAGAAGAAAGTGTGGCATTTACTGCACGTTTCATCTTTGAAGCCGCCACGAGTTCCATCGCTTTTGTGATCTTTTTCGTATTCTTCACACTTTTTATTCTACTTTTTATTAATTTTTGATTTGGCATAAACTACAGGATTCTTATAATTTTGTATTTATAATAATGTAAATTTTTTTACAAAATCTTCGATTGCTTTTTTAAGTGAAGCTTCTGATTCATCTGTCCACATTTTTTTCTCAGAAATATCAGTATAGAAATCTTTTGCATTTTGTTCAGTATAATCAGCGAGCTCCTCTTCAAATTGCTTGATTTTGTCTACTGGTACAGTATCCATATATCCTTTTACAAGCGCATAAAGAGTCACTATTTGTTTTGTGGTACCAACTGGTGAGTATTGAGGTTGCTTGAGGACTTCCACAGCTCTTTTACCACGCTCTAATTGACGTTTGGTTGATTCATCTAGATCTGAACCGAATTGAGAGAATGCTTCGAGTTCACGGAACTGAGCTAGATCTAGTTTGAGAGTTCCAGCCACTTTCTTCATAGCTTTGATCTGTGCACTTCCTCCAACACGTGATACACTGTTACCTACGTTTACCGCAGGGCGGATACCCTTGTAGAACAAATCGGTTTCTAAAAATATTTGTCCATCAGTAATAGAAATAACGTTTGTTGGAATGTACGCAGAGATATCACCACCTTGGGTTTCGATAATTGGAAATGCTGTGATAGAACCACCACCGTAATCTTTGTTTCTTCGACATGCACGCTCAAGTAAGCGTGAGTGCAAATAAAAAACATCACCAGGGTAGGCTTCACGCCCTGGTGGACGACGAAGCAATAATGAAATCTCACGATACGCAACAGCGTGTTTTGAAAGATCGTCGTATATTATCAAAACGTCTTTCCCTTGATCCATAAAGTATTCAGCAATAGATACTCCTGTATATGGCACTATATATGACAGAGCTGCGGCTTCAGATGAACCTGCAGAAACTATGATCGTATAGTCCATAGCTCCACCTTCTTCTAAGCGAGTTTGAAGTTTTCTTAATTTTGAATCTTTTTGACCGATAGATACATAAACACAAATCATATTTTGTCCTTTTTGATTCAAAATCGCATCAATTGCAATCGCAGTTTTACCTGTTTGACGATCACCAATAATAAGTTCACGTTGTCCGCGACCTACTGGGATAATAGCATCGATTGCTTTAATACCTGTTTGCACTGGTTGATCAACACTTTGACGAGACATAACTCCACTTGCAACACGCTCAATAGGGTTGAGCTGTTTCGCTACAATTTTACCCTTGCCATCAATTGGTTCTCCTAGAGCATTTAACACACGACCAATCTGATTATCTGAAACTGGCACAGACAATATTTCTCCTGTAGATTTCACTTCATCACCTTCTTTAATCTTTGAGAATTCTCCGAGAATGATTATACCGACTGAATCTTCATCTAGGTTCAGAGCAACACCTTTTGCTCCTGATGCAAATACAACCATTTCTGATGCTTTTAAATCCGAAAGACCTGAAACTTTTGCAATACCATCAGATACTTCCATAACATAACCAACTTTTTCAGCTTTTACTTCTATACTGAATTTTTCAATATGTTTTCTTAAATTTTCTATAATGTCATTTTTTATCATACTATATTTGAGAAATTAAATAATTTTGTAATTGGTGTAATCTTGTTGATAGTGTCAGGTTTATAACTTCATCAGCCACTTGTATCTTGATACCTCCTAGATGTTTTTTGTTTTCTACAATTTCAAGATGAATCTTATTTACATTGTATCGTTTTTTTAATTCATCCTCTAGCATGTCAGATGTTTCTTTAGATAGTGGGTGAGGCGTTTCTATATGAGCTCGGATGACACCTTCTTTCTTGTCAATTATCTTTTGTAGATGAGACAATACTTCCGGAGCTTTACCCATGATATTTCTTTCCATGAGAAAGTCTGTTGTACTAGAAAGGATACTATCTAAATTCTTTCCTTCCATTTCCAAAGAG
>JAYUHL010000059.1:0-9420 GCA_043767085.1 Minisyncoccota bacterium | reverse complement strand
AATACTATAAACCATGGTTATAGTACTTATTACTTGTATAATAACGGAGTAGAAGTTGCTCCGAATGTAACAGTCACAGCAAGTTGTGCATCTTTATCCCACTGGAGTCTAACTTCCAGTAAATGTGTCGCTAGTACCAGTGCATCTCTTACTTTAACTCCAACAAAAAACCAAATTGTAAAAGGTAGTTCAGTCAAATTAAATATGGACGCCGTTCAAGTTAAAGACTGTATAGCTAGTAGCACCCCTTTCGATAATTCCTTTACAGGTCGTATATCAGGAACACTTCTCGGACCTTTCTGGCCAAAGAAAACAACGGTTTATTCAGTGACTTGTACTCCATTTCTGGTGACACAACCAAAGCTAACAGCAACCGCTAAAGTTATAGTTAAAGAAACGATTTCTGAAATAGAACAATAAATTTGACTTTTATTTTAAATCTGCTAGTATGAAGTTCATCGTTATAAACATTTATTAATCATTAATTTATGTTGACCATCGCAATGAAGACTATCGTCTTGATTGGGGTGTTTCAACCAATAAAAATATATGGCAACAGAAGAGTTTAACAGAGATAAGCCTCACGTAAACGTAGGTACAATTGGTCACGTTGACCACGGAAAAACCACTTTAACAGCGGCTATTTTAACTGTATTGTCAAGACAAGGTACTGGTTACGGTGCTAAAATGAAAGGTGTTGGAGAAATCGACTCTGCTCCTGAAGAAAAAGCTCGCGGGATTACTATTGCGCTTTCTCACAACGAATACTGGACTCCAGCTCGTCACTATGCTCACATCGACGCTCCAGGACACGCTGACTATATCAAAAACATGATTACTGGTGCTGCTCAAATGGATGGAGCTGTTCTCGTTGTTGCTGCAACAGACGGTGCTATGCCACAAACACGCGAACACGTTTTGCTCGCAAAACAAGTTGGTGTGCCAAAAATAATCGTTTTTCTTAACAAATGCGACATGGTTGACGACAAAGACATGATCGACTTGGTTGAAGAAGAAATCCGTGAACTCCTTACAAAACAAGGGTTTGATGGTGCAAACGCTCCTGTTATCCGTGGTTCTGGTCTAAAAGCTTTAGAATCAGCTGATAATAACGACGAATGGGCTATGAAAGTTATGGAATTGGTTAATGCTTTGGATACTTATATCCCAGTCCCAGAACGTGATATAACTAAACCTTTCCTTATGCCTATCGAAGACGTTTTCTCTATCGAAGGACGTGGAACTGTTGTTACTGGTAAAATCGAACGCGGAATCGTAAAAGTAGGTGAAGAAGTTGAAATCGTTGGTATCAAAGACACTGTTAAAACAACTGTTACTGGTATCGAAATGTTTAACAAAAACCTAAAAGAAGGTTTAGCTGGAGACAATGCTGGTATTTTGATCCGTGGTATCAAAAAAGAAGATATCACTCGTGGTCAAGTACTATGTAAAACTGGTACAACTACTCCTCACTCAGAATTTGAATGTGAAACTTACATCCTTAAGAAAGAAGAAGGCGGTCGTCACACTCCATTCTTTACAGGTTACAAACCTCAATTCTATATCCGTACAACTGACGTAACAGGTGAAGCAAGTCTTCCTGCTGGAGTTGAAATGGTTATGCCAGGCGATACAGTCAAACTTTTAGTTAAACTTGTTACTCCTGTAGCTCTTGAAGATCAACAACACTTTGCTATTCGTGAAGGTGGTAAGACAGTTGGAGCTGGCGTGGTTACAAAAATCATCAAATAGTTCCTTTCCAAATTAAAAGTTACAATCGTATCTTTTAGTATGGAAATCTAAATAAAATGGCTACAAAAATAATTAAAAAAGAAAAAAAGGTAAAAGATGAAGGTTCTGTATCTTTACGTATACGTATACGTGCATACGAGAACAAAATCCTCGATGCATCTGTAAAACAAATCATCGATACAGCTCGCCGTTACGACGCAACAATCGTCGGACCTATTCCTTTACCAACTGAAATTAAAAAATATACTGTAAATCGTGCATCTTTCGTTTTTAAAAACGCTCGTGAACAATTCGAAATAAGAATCCACAAGCGTGTTATAGATATTTTAAATCCAAACAAGAATACGATCGAAGCTTTAACAAATCTGTCTTTACCTTCTGGTGTAGATATTGATGTAAAGATGATGTAGTTAATTAAAAAAGAAATTTATGAAATTTATTATTGGTAAAAAACAGCATATGATGCAGTGTTTCGTGGATAACGGAAATGTAATCCCTGTAACTGTCATACAAGCAGGACCTCTTTTGGTGACTCAAATCAAAAGTACTGATACTGATGGCTATACAGCATTGCAAGTTGCATTTGAAGAACAAAAAGAAAGTCGTGCTACAAAAGCACATCTAGGTCACATAAACGCAGCTTTGCCTGAAAAGAAACAAGCTTTCAAACATTTACGTGAATTCCGTGGAGCAGAAAATCTAAATTTCGGCGATACTGTTACTGTAGATATATTTACAAAAGGTGATGTTGTCACAGTTTCTGGTATTTCAAAAGGAAAAGGATTTCAAGGTGTGGTTAAACGACATGGTTTCCATGGAGGACCACGTTCTCATGGACAAAAACACTCAGAAAGAGAACACGGTTCAATCGGTGGAGGACTTCGTAATAAAGTTCCAAAAGATATGCGCATGGCTGGACGTATGGGTGGTGATCGTATCACAATCAAAAATCTGGAGATAGTTGGTGTCGACAAAGAAAATAATCAAATTATCATCAAAGGTGCAATCCCAGGACGACGTGGTTCACTTGTTGAAGTTATAGGCTAATTAATTTAAGATATATGGATCCCGTTAGAGGTCGCGATCGCGATACTCACAAGTACATAAAATTATATGACAACAAAAGATACACAAAAAAATACTGAAAACTTAACCGATACAGGATCGCGGTCTACCTCTAACGGGATGGAAACACAAGTATACAATCAAAAAGGGAAAAAAGTAGGGAATTTTGAATTACCAAATGCTATTTTTGGTGTCAAATGGAACGGAGACTTGGTTCACCAAGTAGTCACAGCGATGCAAGCAAATGCTCGTACTCCTGTTGCTCATACAAAAGATCGCTCAGATGTAAGTGGTGGTGGACGTAAGCCTTGGAAACAAAAAGGTACAGGTCGCGCTCGTCACGGTTCGAATCGTTCACCGATTTGGGTTGGAGGAGGAGTTGCTCATGGACCACGTAATGAAAAGTCTTATGAACAAAAAATAAACAAAAAGATGAAAGTAAAAGCTCTCTATACAGTATTGTCTGAGAAGTTTAAAAAAGGCGAGATTCTTTTTGTTGAAGAAATATCTTTCAAAGATATAAAAACTAAAAATGCTACTACTGTTCTAGCTGATCTAGCAACTGTTTCAGGTTTCGAAAGAATAGTTGGTGGTAAAAAAGCTAATACATATCTGACAGTTCCTGCGAAAAATGACACAATCAAGAAAAGCTTTTCAAATATCCCAACTATCGAAGTAGATGAAATAAAGAATTTGAATGTTGTTGAATTATTGAAACACCGATATATTATCATGGCTCAACCTACAGAAAGTATTGCTTTTTTGGGTGGAAAAATAGAAAAGGTTAAAAGAACTAAAAAATAATCTATGGAAAAAGAAACAAAAAAAACCAAAAAGGTAGAAGTCAAAAAAGAAAAAAGTACTAAAATCTTGGGTTCACGTATTACTGAAAAGGCAGCTCGTGCAAGTGAGAAAAATATGTACACTTTCAATGTAGCGAGTTCTGCAAATAAAACAGAAATCAAAAAAGAAATCGAGAAGTTGTATAAAGTTAAACCTGTGAGTGTAAATATCACAATTATAGCTGACAAGATGAAAAGTCGTCGCGGAAAGTTAAGTGTTAAAAGAGGTGGTAAAAAAGCAGTCGTCCATCTTAAAAAAGGAGATAAAATAATCCTTGCTTAAATTTAAGATAAAATATTATGAAATCATATAAACCTACAACACCATCAAAGCGTCACCAAACTACGGTTTCTTACCGTAATGTTTTGACAACCAGCAAGCCGTTAAAGTCATTGACTCATGGATTCAAAAGATCTGTTGGTCGCAACAATGCTGGTCGCATAACTATGCGTCACAAAGGTGGTGGACACAAGAGACTTTATCGTGAGATAGACTTTATGTATAACAAAATAGATATTCCTGCAAAGATAACTTCTATCGAATACGACCCGAATCGTAATGCTTTCATAAGTTTAGTTGTTTACGCTGACGGTGAAAAGAGATATGTAGTCGTACCAAAGTCTATGAAAGTCGGTGATAAATTTACCGTCGGTCCGAAGTCTCCGCTTGCAGTTGGTAATCGTTTACCATTGAAACTAATTCCAGTTGGTACTTTTGTATACAATGTAGAAATAAAACCAGGGAATGGAGCGAAATTGGTTCGTTCAGCTGGGACTTTTGGACAAGTTGTCGCAAATGACAATGGTTATACAAATATCAAG
This sequence comes from Minisyncoccota bacterium, assembly GCA_043767085.1. Taxonomy (GTDB): domain Bacteria; phylum Patescibacteriota; class Minisyncoccia; order Phycocordibacterales; family UBA9973; genus UBA8515. The sequence goes on along the minus strand of JAYUHL010000059.1, from coordinate 4,939 downwards.
ATGCCTTCAACTGAAGTTCGTAAAGTAAGTGAAAACGCTTATGCATGTATCGGTGAAGTTTCAAATTCTGAATTCAAACTTCAAAACTTTGGTAAAGCAGGACGTTCTCGTTGGAAAGGTATCCGCCCAACTGTTCGTGGTTCTGCTATGAATCCAGTTGATCACCCATACGGAGGAGGTGAAGGTGCACAAGGACGTGGACTGCGTCGCGCTAAAACTCTCTGGGGTAAACCATCAGGTAAAGGCCAGAAGACTCGTACTCCAAAGAAATATTCAAATATGTGGATCGTTTCTCGTCGTAAAGTTGGTAAATCAAAGACTAAATAAGACATAAAAAAATACAGTATTTACTGTATTTTTTTATTTAAAATATATGCCATCTATATTAAATTTTTTCAGAAATTTCTTCAAAAACAGATTCACTCCAACTGGGTTACTCTTTGTGACCTTGCTTTCAATTGCATTTCTAGGCTTTATACAAAGAGCTATTTACGACATAGCTCGATTGTATATACCAGGAGATTTAAATTATCTTTCTAATCCAAATATAATTTTCATGCATGCGATAATCGTTCTGTTGATGATTGTTTTTGCATTAATTTTCGCAAATATTTTCTTCAAAAAATCCACAAGTGAAATAACTGTTATGGTCGTGCCGTACTGCCTCGTTTGTATCTTCATGATTTTCCAATTAGGATTTGAAATAGTTGTATTTCTTTTTACAAAACACCCTACTGTAGGTATATATGTTTGCTTGTTGTCTTTCTTGTTTTTTTGTGGATTTAATCTATTTAGAATAAAAATTAACAAAACTTCTTTTTCAAACAAACTAAAAGACCTTATTTATATACCTAAAACCTTCTTGCCTAAAGAAGAGATAGACAAAGAGGAAGACGTGATTATTCCACCAAAAGCAAAGTTTACTATAGTGAAAACATTTTTTAACATAGTGTATATCATAGCTTTTGTTTTTTCGGTTAGTTTCTTCTTGTATATATTATTTAAATTTTGGTAGAATAGATTATGGTCAAAAATATCTCTGATAAAAAAAAGTTTTCTATAATCCAACGTGCCAAAAGCTTTAATCACGCATTTCGAGGTCTCTCTATTGTTGTAAAAACCCAGCACAATATATGGATTCATTTTATTATAGCAATTATCACTATGGCTTTCGGTTTATTTTTCAATATTTCAAATATAGAGTGGTTAGTTATTGTATTAACCATCGGACTCGTTCTCATCACAGAAATACTTAACACTGCTTTAGAAATCGATATTGACCTCACCAGCCCTACATATCACCCTTATGCTCGTGACACAAAAGACGTAGCCTCTGCTGCCGTCCTGATTTCTGTCATTATAGCCCTCATAGCTGGACTCATAATTTTTATCCCAAAGGTTTTTTAGACAACTACATTTTTTCTTGACTTTTATTTTAAATTTGCTAGTATAAACCCACGTGCTCGAAAGAGCCTATTTAATTTTACCAAATGACCAGATCACTCAAAAAAGGACCATATGTTGACGAAAGGCTTCTTAAAAAGATAGCCGGCAAAAAGCCTATTGAAACAGGCGTTATTAAGACATGGTCACGTGCTTGTGTTATATCACCAGAAATGGTTGGATTCTTATTTGGAGTCCATAACGGCAAGACTCACGTTGAAGTCCTCGTCGGAGAAGATATGGTAGGACACAGACTCGGAGAATTCTCTTTAACTCGTAAATTCGTCAGACACGGAGGTAAAATGCAAAAAGAACTCGAAGCTAAAAAGAAAGAAGCCGAAATAACAGCCGCAAAGAGTGCAAAGTCTGCTACTCCAGTCAAAAAGAAATAATTAAAATAATATGAAAGCATTTTTAAAAAACTATAAACAGTCTCCACGTAAGGTTCGCCTTGTAGCAGACTTAATCAAAGGTAAAAGGGTTACCGAGGCTTTTGTGCAACTTTCTGCTTTACCAAAGCGTGCAACTGGACCTGTTACTGTACTACTAGCAAGTGCAGTCGCAAATGCAAAACAAGCAGGTATAACAGACAAAGACTTGTATGTTGCAAATATGACTGTAGATAAAGGAGTAGTAATGAAAAGATCAATGCCTCGTGCTCGTGGAAGTGCTTCCCGCATAAATCGCCGTTCAAGTCATATAATGCTTACTTTAGTTGAAAAGAACACTGAAATTAAAGAGAAAGTTGTTAAGAAAGAAGTAAAAACACCAAAGATTAAAAAAGTCGCAAAAGCTAAAACTGATAAATAATATATATGTCAAAAGTTGTTCACCCATATGCACATAGACTAGTAACACTCCGTGATTGGAAATCACGCTGGTTTGCTGATAAAAAATACAAGACACTTTTAGCAAGTGATGTTGTTATCCGTGAATTCCTAGTGAAAAAACTCCGTGGTTTCTATGTTTCTACTATTCAAATAGAAAGAAGTGCAAAAACAACAAAGGTTATGGTTTTTACTTCTCGCCCTGGTATGATAATAGGACGTTCAGGTGAAGGTTCTACTAAACTAAAAGCTGATTTAGTAAAAGCAATGTCAAAAAGAAAAGTTCTAATTCCTGAAGATTTCAAACTCGACATTGTTGAAGTTACAAATCCAGATGCAGATGCAGCGATCGTGGCTTGTGCTATAGCAGAAGGCCTAGAAAAGCGTTTGCCTTTCCGTCGTGTTATGAAACAAATGATTGAAAAAGTTATGGCTGCACGTGGTGTAAAAGGAGCTCGTATTTATATCGGAGGTCGTTTAGGAGGTGCAGAAATAGCACGTAGTGAGCAAATCAAGCGTGGTTCTATCCCACTACAAACTTTCCGCGCAGATGTAGACTTCGCTCGTGAAAAAGCACATATGACATACGGTGATATAGGTATTAAAGTTTGGATTTATCGTGGAGAAGTTTTTAATGATGTAAAAAAGTAATTATATAATTTTATGTTAACACCAAAAAAAGTAAAACACAGAAAATGGCAGACAGGTCGTACAGACATGTCTAAAGTAACTCCAGATACAAGAGGAGTGGCTATTTCTTTTGGTTCTTATGGACTAAAGGCTATCGAAGGTGGACGCATACGTTCTAATCAATTAGAATCAGCTCGTAAAGTTACATCAAGAACAATCGGCAAGATAGGACGCATGTGGATTCGTGTTTTCACAGACCGTCCATTTACAGCGAAACCAGCAGAAGTAGGAATGGGTAAAGGTAAAGGAGATCCACAAGGTTACTGTATGGATATACGCCCAGGTCGTGTTATATTTGAAGTCGATGGAGTACCAGAAGCGGTTGCGAAAGAAGCTCTCCGTAAAGCAGGTACAAAATTACCAGTAAAAACACGAGTTGTTGCAAGATAATATATGAACACAAATAAAGTAAAAACAAATAAAGTTCTAAAAGGAATTGTAAAATCTGACAAAATGGATAAAACAATTGTTGTAAGTGTAACTCGTTATGTAGAGCATGCTAAATACGGCAAGAGAATAAAGAAAGTTAAGTCATACAAAGCTCATGATGAAGAAAATGTTAAGAAAGTTGGTGATATGGTAGAAATACAAGAAGTTCGTCCAATTTCAAAAGATAAAAAGTTTAAAGTAATAAAATAATTATATGATACAAGACGGAACAGTAGTAAATATAACAGACAATGCCGGAGGTAAAATCGGCAAGGTTTTCAAAGTGCTCGGAGCTTCAAAGCGTCGTTACGCAGGTTTAGGCGACGAGGTTGTTATCTCTGTTAAAGTTGCTGAACCACGCAAAGGTGTCAAAAAGAAAGATATCCATCATGCAGTTGTTGTTCGCACAGTAAAAGCTTATAGACGTCGCGATGGTTCATATATCCGTTTTGATGACAACGCTGTTGTAATCTTAGAAAAAGATAAAAAAGATCCAAAAGGTGGTCGTGTGTTTGGTCCTATCCCTCGTGAGCTTTCAGAAAAAGGTTACCAGAAAATTATTTCACTCGCACAAGAAGTTATATAACAATATTTAAATTTGTATGAAAATAAAAAAAGGAGACAATGTAATAGTTATCGCTGGAGCAAATAAAGGCAAAAAAGGAAAAGTTGCTCGTGCTTTACCTAAAGAAGACAAGGTTGTTGTTGAGGGTGTTAATCTTAAAAAGAAAGCTCGCAAGGCAACAAAGCGCGGTGAAGTAGGTCAAATAGTTGAGATCGCTATGCCTATTCATGTATCAAATGTTAAAAAAATAGCATAATAAATATTATATGGAAACAGTTAAACAAAAAGAAAATAAAGCTTACGCAACTCTGAAAGGTAGATACGGCTATAAAAATGTCATGGCAGCTCCACGTTTTAAAAAAGTGGTTATATCTGTTGGAACAGGCTCAGGCGTAAAACGTAACAAAGATTTAAACAAATTTGTTTCAGATCGTTTAGCAAAAATCACTGGTCAAAAACCAGCTCCTCGTAGTGCAAAAAAATCTGTCGCATCTTTTAAAATCCGTATTGGTGACCCAGTGGGTATCATGGTGACACTTCGTGGTGCACGTATGTATGGATTCCTCGACAAGCTTATAAACTTGGCTATCCCTCGTACAAAAGACTTTCGTGGTATCGACCGCAAGATAGTAGACGATATCGGTAATCTAACAATGAGTGTCAAAGAACATACAATCTTCCCAGAAACAGCCGACGAAGACATAAAAGACATCTTTGGACTCGGTATCACACTTGTAACATCGGCTCGAAACAAAGCCGAAGCAACAGATTTCTTTGAACTAATTGGTTTCCCTTTCAAGAAATAATCTAAAAAATCCCCGGAATGATCTGTACTCTATAAAGTAGACACTTTATAGGGTACAGATCAGAAGGGGATTTTAAATTGGTACATGTCAAATGATTTAATTAAGACACCGTACCTTCTTAATTGGGCTGGCGTAAAATGACACCATAGAAGGCACAAGTTTCTTGTTATTAATCTGGG
>JAYUHL010000058.1:0-3977 GCA_043767085.1 Minisyncoccota bacterium | reverse complement strand
ACTTTAGAAATTTCCTTGCCATAAGCCACACCTAGAGAAAAAACTTGGAAGCCACCCGAATCTGTCATCATCGGTCCGTGCCAATTCATAAATTTATGCAATCCACCGGCTTGTTTTACTAATTCATCACCGGGTTGCAATAGTAGATGATAAGTATTTGCCAAAACCACTTGGACATTTTGGGCTAAAATTTCTTCTGGTGTCATAGCTTTGACTGTGGCCTTTGTACCCACCACAACAAAGCTCGGGGTCAGTATTTTACCATGAGGCGTCTCTATCGTACCCGCACGTCCTAAGCTATTTTTTAATTTTTTTTCTATATTAAAAGTAAGGGCTTTCATTTTAATTTTTCTTTACTTGGACAAATTTTATATTCTGAATATTTACTTTTGTTTTTAACAAATATTTTTTATTTAAATCCGTTGGTTTAGATAGCAATCCAGCAACAGTAGCGATAACTTCAGAATTAAGCGTTGGTAAGAAAACGACAGCATTGCTTTGTACTTCAAAATCATGAGGTGTATTCATTTCGAAATTACCACCACCACGACCAACTAGATTAACAGTTGTTTCTAATCCGTCAATCATAACGTCTGTTTGTGTATTTGGATTTGAATACAAAACAACGTTTGCTGTATAAGAATTTACTTGTGAAATAGTACCTATAGGATGAGTGACGTCAGCATAAACTTTATCTCCTTCCTTGATGCCCATATTTGAACCGATGTCGATAACTAGAGTATCGTAAGGCGAACGATTAGGTCTCAATAGCACAGTGCCTAGGACAAATTTGTGTTCCGGAGCAATACGTCCAAAATATTCTTTTAGTTTTACGTTTTCATTTTTTAAAATATTGTAATCATCCACAACCAATTTTAATTCTTGGTTTTCTTGGTTTAGTTTCTGGTTTTGCAATCCTAAATATTTTTTAGTTGCTAGATAATATGTCATATTTTTGAAACTTGAAACTATGTTATTCTCACTACGCCAAAAAGGACGACCTAATATATAGATAGTTCTGTTTAAAAAAGAAAAGAAACCAAATAAAACAAACAAAAACAAAATAATAAAGATTATTATATTATTCCTAAATTTGGTTTTATTATTTCTTTGTTTTTTATCTAGAAATTTATGCATTATCAGTATTTAGAAGCACTTCTTTGTATTCATCGAATTCATCGAGTATGACACCTGTCCCACGAGCAACCGCAGTTAGAGGATCCTCGGCCACATAAACAGGTATTTTGATCGCTTTTTCAATCATCACATCGAGTCCTCGTAGAAGTGCCCCACCGCCAGAGAGTATCAAACCGCGTTGCATTAAATCCGAAAGTATTTCGGGTGGAGTAGTTTCTAGAACTTCTTTTATTCCGTCTATTAGAGTCAGTATTGCAGGCAAGATGGCTTCACGGATGTCAGCATCTGTAACTAAAACTTGTCTTGGTAATCCAGTTACTAGATCTCTACCTCGGACTTCAACTTCCATTGGTAAGTCTGGCATTACATTACCGATAGCTATCTTTACTGTTTCAGCAGTTCGTTCACCAATGAGTAATTTAAATTCATCTTTCATATAATTTACAATATTTGAATTAAATAAATCACCAGCAATTTTTAAATTCTTTGAACCAACAATTCCTCCGAGCGCTATAACCGCAACATCTGTTGTACCACCACCGATATCAACGATAACTGAACCGATTGCTTCTTTTATGGGAACACGTATGCCTATAGCTGCTGCCATCGGTTCCTCCACGATATAAACAACGCGCGCTCCTGCCGACAGTGCTGCATCTTCTACTGCACGAATCTCAACATTGGTTATACCTGTTGGTACACCAACAATAACACGTGGGCGTAAAAACTTTTTAGATATCTTTTCAGCTTTTCCTATCAAATAAGACAACATTTCTTCCGTTACTTCGAAATCTGAAATAACTCCGTCGACAACAGGACGAACAGCGCGTATGTGACCTGGAGTGCGCCCCAGCATTGATTTAGCGGCAGCACCAACTGCAACAATTTGTCCAGTCTTTGTATTCAAAACAACAACAGACGGTTCGTTGATGACGATACCGTGACCTTTTAAATAGACTAAGGTATTTGCTGTACCTAAATCTATTCCTATATCATTTGAAAACATTTTGTAAAACTTTTTTAACATTTTTATTTTAATAGACTTAATAACTCTTCTTCAGAGATTATACTACCTTTATCTTCTGTGCGTTTTTTTACTTCATAACCACCATCAGCGATACTTCTCTTAGAAACAACTACTCGATACGGCATACCGATTAAATCTGAATCAGAAAACTTTTCCCCAGCAGAAGTTTCTCTGTCGTCGAACAAAACTTCAATATTATTCTTCATGAAAATATCATAAATATGATCAGCGTTTTTACGCACACTTTCATCTTCGCCTAATACAAGTAAATGAACTTTAAATGGAGAGATACTTTCAGGCCATATTATACCTTTGTCGTCAGATAGAACTTCAACAACTGTACCCATTAGACGCCCTGGCCCTATACCATAAGAACCCATAAAACAAGACACGTCCTCCCCCTTTTCATTTTTATATTTTAAATTTAACGCATCAGAAAAACGAGTAGAGAGTGTAAATATGTTTCCAACTTCACAAGCTTTCTTCTCGACAAGAGAATCCTTCTTTAAACCGAGACTTCCAATTACTTCATCATTATAAACTTCTTTATTTATAGCTATACCTTTATCTTCATCGATATAAATCAGATCCTCTCCGGCACCTGTGACAGTTTGAAATTCATGAGAGAATTTTGAAAACATCCCACCTGAAGCAAAAGTTAGATAAGTTAAGTGGCCGATACCTGCGCGTTTGAAAATATTTTTATACGCTTCTTTTGTTTTTTCATAAAATGCATTATGTTCGTTTTCGTCCTTAGAAAAGGAATACAAGTCCTTCATGATAAATTCACGACAACGCATGATACCACTCTTTGCACGAGTTTCGTTACGAAACTTTGTTTGGAATTGATATGGATATATCGGCAAGTCACGATACGACTGCACAAAGTCTTTTAGCATTTTTGTCATTGGGGCTTCGTGAGTGACCGCCAAACCAAGCTCTGTATCATTTTTAAGTTTTGTTTTAAACCAAACGTCTACTTGCTCATCAGACCATTGATTTGTTGGTTCCCATGTTGCACTTTCTTGCAATGCGGTCATAGAAACTTCTTGCCCACCGATGGCATTCATCTCTTCACGGATGATATTTTGAATTTTATTTAAAACGCGTAAACCAAGTGGCAAATAAACATAAACGCCTGCCATTTCCTTATAAATAAAGCCTGCTTTTATCAAAAGCTCGGCATTTAAAGAGACTTCATCGCTTGGAGCCTCTTTTCTTGTTTTAGTGAATAGATGTGTTTGTTTCATATATATAAAATATACCCTAAAATTGTTTTTTTTACAATTTAAAAAAGCGGCTCGTATTTTTTACGAGACCGCCTGTATAAAAACCAACAACAAAAAATATTCTTCAGAGTTCCATAAATTTAGAAGCCTCAACACCAGAAAGATTAAAAATTCCAGAGATGATAATCTTTTGATCAGATGTTCTATGGATCTCGATCCAAAAAGTATAAACTCCTGAATCCAGACGACATCTTTGTTGTAAAAGATAAAATACTGGTTCATCAGAAAATAGTTTGTTTTCTTTTGTACCAGGACTACTGATACTAAAATTATTTATTTGAGATAGAGGAAATTTCTTCTGTATTAAAGCATCCATTAGTTTTTTACCTCTCAATAAACCAATAAGGTAGTGACCAGGAACAAACATTTTACCTGTGCTTGAAGTTAAGACACTTTTTTCAATATCAAAAACATCAGCATATTTTTTTACATCATCCTCTGTAATGCCATCAAAATTAACTTTATAAGAATCTTGTTCTTTAACGATGTTACTTGTTTTCATTTTCCTATATATTTAATTGTTT
>JAYUHL010000057.1:0-4004 GCA_043767085.1 Minisyncoccota bacterium | reverse complement strand
AAAGTGCTGGGTCTAAAACATCGGAGCGGTTTGTCGCTGCCATGACTATCACCTTTTCATTCGGTTCAAAGCCATCCATCTCGACAAGTATTTGGTTGAGCGTCTGTTCACGTTCATCGTTACCACCACCAACACCTGTACCACGCACGCGACCAACAGCATCTATCTCGTCGATAAAAACGATAGCTGGAGCTTGTTTTTTTGCCATCTTGAAAAGATCACGCACACGGCTTGCCCCTACTCCAACAAACATCTCGACGAATTCACTACCAGATAAATGGAAAAATGGGACTCCTGCCTCGCCTGCTACAGCTCGTGCAAGAAGTGTCTTACCTGTACCTGGGTGCCCTGTCAGTAACACACCTTTAGGGATACGTGCGCCTATGTCGAGGAACTTTTTAGGATTGCGTAAAAAATCTACGATTTCTTCGAGTTCTTGTTTAGCTTCTTTTGCGCCAGCGACATCTTTAAATGTAACTCGTGCATTTTTATCATTTGGGTCTGTGACGCGCGCTTTAGACTGACCAAAAGTAAATGCTTGCATGCCAGAGCCTTTTACTTGGCGAGTTAGCATCCATATAAAAAAGACAATTAAAATAACAGGAAGTAAAAAGGGTAAAATATTTAACAACCAATACATAAAACCACTTTCATTTTTAACTTCTATCGGAGTTCCTGCTAACTGTACTGGGGTCACTCCATATAATACTAGTGTTTCAGACAAAGAACTCTCTACTTCTTTTTTAGCCTCGCCCACAGTTTTGTCTTTAAAAAAAACATTGACCATACCACCTTCGACTTGGATTTTCTCGACAGTTCCGTCGATAGTACTACGTGCGACGTCAGAAATAGTTAGTTGTTTAATATCTGTTGGTTTTTTTGAAATAAGTGAATAACCGAGTGATATAGCCATAAATATCATCAAACCCATAAAAAGCTGGTTTATGATGTTTGGTTTCTTGTCTTTGTTGTTATTTGTGTTTTTTGTTTTTGGTGTCTTTTGCATAATGGGTATTATACATTAATTTGAGCAAATAAAAAAACAACCACATTAATTTATACTTAAAGGGTTGTTTTATTAAAAATATTATTTTTTTTGTAATTCTCTTAAAGCTGTATCAACAATAAATTGCACTTGATCGCAACTACGAGAGGGTGTCATACCGTTAACAATGGTCATATAAACTTCTGTCTTCTTAACACCATTAGGATGCCACTCTGGTATAACATATATTCTAATATCTTTATTATTAATCATAACTTTAGCTGATAATTTGCCTGGCGTGACATAACCAAACCTTGTAATTGCATTATTTTTGATTTCATCACCAAAAAAGTTTAACAATTCCGAGAGATCTGAAGTATATAATTTTTGTTGCGCCACAGCTCCTTGAGCTAAAAGAATAGTTAAAAATAACACAGAAACATTTTTTTTCATTATTTATTTTTTTTAAAAGTGAGAAATATATAAATTTATTTTTAAAATACCACAGTTTCAGATAAATAGCAAATATTAATAAATAGTTTTTATTTTAGTAGGTAAATTTTTGTTATATAGATCTATCAAAAAATCTTTTTTCTCTCTTCGCCACTTTTTAATCTGAATTTCTCTTTTGCGAGTATCAGACAATGTCTGATACTCTTCTAGAAAGACAATACTAAATTCATCTCGGTTTCTTGTAAAATTTGCACCTTGTTTGGTATTATGTTCTTTTAATCTTCGTTCTGGATTATCTATAACACCGATATATAAGTTATTGTATGAATTTTTTATCATGTATACAAAATACATAATTAAATTATAACACAAAAGCCCATTCGACTATCCCTTTAAATTATTCCCTTCAAATTCTTCAGGGCTAGCTCAGGGCACTCGACTAAAACAAAAAAACTTCAAAATTTGAAGTTTTTTTGTTTTCGCTGTGGCTTGCCACGAGCGAGTTTTCAAGTACTCTTGAAAACGAGTCGAGTGGAGATGCTGGAAGTTGAATCCAGATGTAGAAAGTGATCTTGTACAAGTCGACGTGTGTGTCGTGTTCAATTGGTTTAAATGTAAATACTAGAGAACATGCAACATATATTTACACCGAGCTTTTATTTGTCAGAATTATAATCAAGCAGTTTATAATTCGTAACCCGATTAATTATGCCTATACTATTTATCGGATGTAGATAGCATAGACACCCGCATGAGCTGTTAAGCCAACGCAGGAGCAAAATTACCAAACGCAAAAGCGTAAGGTGATTTTACCGAAGCGACTTTGTTTGCACTTAGTCTTTTCCAAGAAGTTTTAAAAGATTCCTGAGTACTTTACACGCATATACAAGACGGCACTTCCTGTCGAAGCCCGTCATCCCCCTAAAACAAATTTTTTACTAAAAATTTGTTCGGGCGACCATTTTTTACTAAAAATGGTTTAGCCCTAAAACATTCCAATAACAAGACGTTGGGCAACCTATTGTTTTAAAACAATAGGTTTAGCCAAAAATAATTATGACGCCCTATTTTGTTTATATTCATCCAAAATTTTCTTTTTAAATCTAGCAGACCATAGAGTTTTCAGAAAACGTTCTCTATTAAATGCATCTCCTTTATCTTGAAATTCTTCATGATAAATTCGCACAAGTGGTCTGCGTAATTTTGTTGCATAAACCTTACCTGAATTATGATCTAACAATCTTTGCTCAAGATCGCAAGTACAACCCACATATAATTTATTATCTTTTTGACTTAGAAGTATATAAACAAAATAGGACATAACAATCTTTTTCAAATAACTATCGTTTAAATTCTCTGCGAATTTCACGATCTGTTTCGCGCTTCTTGATAGTCTCGCGCTTGTCATAAACTTTTTTACCTTTTACAAGAGCCAATTCCACCTTTATGCGCCTGCCTTTACTATACAATGAAAAAGGTACCAAAGTCAAACCACGCTTGGAGTCGATCTCGGCGAGTTTTTTAATTTCTTTTTTATTCAAAAGTAGGCGTCGTGTGCGTTTGGGGTCGTAAGTTATCGGTGTGTTACCAACTTGAAAAGGTGGTATAGCCATATTCATCAAGAATACTTCCCCACCACGAACAATACCAAAGCTACCAGCAAGTATTGCCCTCCCGCCGATTATGGACTTGACCTCGAAGCCAAAAAGCTCGATACCGGCTTCGTATTTATCTACTATTTCATAATTGAAATGTGCTTTTCTGTTGTCTATTAAAGTTGCCATGTTTTTATTTGCTTATATTATTGATTATGTTATAATAGACTTAACTTTGGCTTAGGCCTCCGAGAAATCCCCGCAAGGGGATTTCGTTGTTTACAGGAAGTCTTTCAAAGCATTTCTAATCTTATTAAACTCTTCGACTGAAATAACCGTTATTTTACGGGCAAGTCTTCTAGTGTCAAAAAGTCTAACCTGAGATATTATAGCAGAAGAATCGGTTGATTGTATTTCTACATACCAAGAACCTTTCTTTTTGTTTGAGGTAAGAGGCACTCCTATAAAAGTATTATTTGTTACTTTTTTGATAACTAAAACAGGTCTTTCAAACAATTCATGTTTACCATCTTGCTCACTACCCACATTTATACCCATAGAGCAAAACCATATTTCTCTCTCTGAGACGTAAATCACCTTTCGATTATCTATGTCTTTTTTTAAGATGTTCCAAGAATCAAAGTCTTTTATCATATATTAGTATTATAAACTTTCTAAATTAAATTCGCCAACCTTTGTTCTTTTTATAGAATACGTCACAGTCGGTATGCCAGTTTTCCCTCCTATATCTTGCACTAGTTGGCGGATGTATGTGCCAGAGGAAACATTTGCCACGCACTTTAGTACAGTAAAGTGCGTGGATGATGATTGTGATAAAACATCAGTCCATTTATTTATAATATCTTTTTGACGAAAGTCGGCATTGGGATTCACGCTGTTTATTTTTCCTACGATACTTTTTTCTAAATCTATTTTCGAAATACTGTAATTTTCCAATAATTCTAGGTCAT
>JAYUHL010000056.1:0-4007 GCA_043767085.1 Minisyncoccota bacterium | reverse complement strand
CAAATGTCTGGTTCGTGGTCTCTCTTACTATACACGTAGCGTATTTGAAATCATGATTCCAGACACCGAGAATGAAAATAAATTAACAACTATTTGTTCTGGTGGACGTTACGATTATTTGGGTCGCCAATTAGGTAGTAAAAGAGACATCCCAGCTGTTGGTATCAGTATAGGAGTTGATCGTGTTGTCGAGGCACCATGGTTCTCTAAACTTACTCCGAGAATTTTGAAGAAACCAAAAATATATTTTATCCAACTTGGCTTTGAAGCTAAATTAAAATCACTTAATGTTATCGAGATATTAAGAAAAGGTAAAATACCAATAGAACAATCCATCTCTAAAGACAATCTAGGTAGTCAGCTAGCCAATGCTGAAAAACTTGGTATGCCTTATGCTATTATTTACGGACAAAAAGAAGTTTTAGAAAATACTGTTATTTTCCGTGATATGGAAAACCGCTCTCAAGTAAATGTCAAAATTCCAAAATTGTTAGAATATATTAAAAATTTATAGTATATGGTAGAAATAGTTCAACAAGGACACAAAGTTTTGCGACAAATAGCAAAAGAAATACCAGTGTCTGAAATCACAACAGAAAAGATCCAAAATATCTTGAAAGATATGAAAGACGCACTCGTAAGCCAAGACGATGGTGTCGCTATAGCTTGCCCACAAATTGCGGTTTCTTTACGTATTTTTATTGTTTCTGGACGTATATTTGATCCAGACTTTATCCGTGGTGATGCAAAGAGTATGAAAGAAAAAGGCAAGAAACAAACTCACGCAGACATGGTTTTTATAAATCCTGTTTTTATAAAATTAAGTAAAGACAAGAAGCTTATGCATGAAGGATGTCTATCTGTTCGACCTATTTATGGTAAAGTCCGTCGTGCGACACGTGCGACGATTAAGGCTTATGATGAAAACGGCAAGGAATTTACAAAATCTGGAAATGGCTTACTTGCTCATATTTTTCAACACGAAACAGATCATCTAGATGGTGTATTATTTATAGATAAAGCTCGCGACACATATGAATCAAAACCCGAAGACACAAAATAATTTTTCTTTTGCATTTTTTGGTACGCCAGATATCGCAAGCCAGACTTTAGAAGTCCTACAACAAAACGGCTACATACCAAAAGTCATAGTTACAAGTCCTGATAGTGTATCTGGGCGTGGTCTTTCTATACATGAATCCCCTGTTTCAATATTTGCAAAAGAAAACAATATAGTTTGTTTAAAACCAGAAAAAATAAACTCTACTTTTATAGACGAGATAAAAAAATACGATGTAGATTTAAATATAGTTGTTGCTTACGGTAAAATTATTCCTGAAAATTTAATAAATACTCCTAAACTCGGTACAATAAATATCCACTATTCATTATTGCCCAAATACCGTGGAGCCTCACCTCTACAACAAGCATTGTTAAATGGTGACAATGTGACGGGCATAGCGATACAACAAATGGTTTATAAACTCGACGCTGGTGACATAATCACACAAAAAGAAATAGAGATAAAAATAGAAGATACAAAAGAAGAATTAAAAAACAATTTAATAAAAGTAGGAGCAGATTTACTTGTAGAAGTAATACCTGATATCATAAACAGAAATATAAAACTGATAAAACAAAATGAAGAACAAGCAAGTATCTGTAAAAAAATAAAAAAAGAAGATGGTTTGCTAGAAATCAATGAAAACAATAGTAAATTAAATTACAATAAATACCGTGCATTTTATGGCTGGCCAGGAGTTTATTTTTTTATAGAAAAAAATGGAAAGAAAATACGAATCAAAATAAACAAAGCAAGCTTTAGAAACAATGAATTTATAATAGAAAAAGTTGTACCAGAAGGTAAGAAAGAAATACCCTATATCGAGTTTTTTAAAAATTACAAGTAGAAATGTCAAAAATGAAATTAAACAAACAAAACATTTTAAAGTTGTAGATGTATTAGGTTTAAAAATAGAAAATGATGAAATTTTTAGAATCTACAGTCTGTTTCCAATAAATTTATCTCAAATCTAAACAAAAATCGAATTAAAAAAATCCTCTACATAAAGTAGAGGATTTTTTATTTTCTATAATTTATTTAACCCACGCTTTTTGCCACTCTGTCATACTAGCTATTTCTTTATTTTGTGCAGATATTATTTCATTTGCAAGTTTTATAAGTTCTGGGCGTTTTGAATTTTTCAAAACCATTTCTGCCATACTAACTGCCCCTTTATGATGAACAATCATTTCAGATAAGAATGCTTGGTCAAATGCGTCACCTGTTTTACCTTCCAAAGCTTTATTCATCTCTGCCATCATATTTTCCATACTCATACTATCCATATCCTCCATTATAGTACCATTTGACATTTTGTGTATAGACATCATCTTGCCTTTCATATCACCTCTCATACCATTATTAAAATAACCATATCTACTATTAGACATACAATATCCAACAAGACAACCGATAATCAAACCAAGCAACAAACCAATAATCCCATAAAGCACACTTTTATCTATATTTTGCATATATTTTTATTAAATTAATAATACTTTTTTATTATAACATAAACAATAATTTGTCACACTTTTTCTTTTTTTGCGTTATAATAGTAAAGAACCTTATGGCGCAAATAAATCAAGACACAATCAACGATGAAGTTTTATACACAGAGTATTTTACTCCTGTTTTTAGATACTTTTCATTGCGTACAAAAAACTACGACACTGCAATTGACTTAACCTCATCTACCTTTCTCAAATTCTTGAAACAAGAAAACAAGGGTACAGATAAAAATCACAGTATTAGGTTACTTTTTACTATTGCCCGCACACAAATCATTGATCATTGGCGTTATAAAAAACGGCATCAAAGTGAATCGATAGAAGAAAATGAAGAAGAGTACAAAAGCAACGACCCCGACCCACAAGAGAATTTTGAAAAACAAGGTGACATTATTTTAGTGAGAACTGTTTTAGATAGCTTAGACGACCAAGAAAAAGAAATAGTGACTTTACGGATATCAAGCGACATGAGCTATAAAGACATTGCATATAGTATAGGTATATCAAGTGACAATGCCCGCCAGATATATTCACGAGGTTTAAAAAAGATTAAAAAGTTATTAGAAGAAAAGAATATTAATTACGATACATAAAATGGAAAACGAAGAAATAAAAATTGAAAACTTTTTAAGGACCAAAATATCAAAGTTGGTTCCTTCTCTTACCCTTTTCCAGAATGTCACAAAAGTAAAAGACGAGCGTAATACATATATGAAGGCTGGTATACCTTCACCTTATCAACTAAACACTTCTTTTTTTATGAAAAAAATAGCATTTGTTGGTATTCCATTATTAGTTATAGCTTTTTTAGTTATAAACAAAATGGATGTAAAAAAAGATGAACTAGCGCAAGTAGATACAACTATGTATAATGAATCTGTCGACAGCATTATAGATAGTTTCTCTACTGATGATGAAAGCGACATAACCCTCGCACAATCAGAGCAAGACGAAACAAGTCAATTAGAAACAGAGATAGATTTATTTAATAATTTTAAAACAACACCATATGAAAACAATATTTAAAACAACAGCCGCAACTTTGAGTTTACTAGCACTTACTTCCCCATTAGCAATTTTTGCCGAGACTCCAACAGTTACAACAACTATGGAAAAACCTGAAAAGAAAGAAATGAGAGAAGAAAAAGAAGGTAAAAAAGAAAATAAAGGACCTCAAACAAATAAAAACTTTTGTGCAACTATAGACACAGTTGGTGCAAAAATCTTAGCTGAAGTAAATAAAAAAGATTTAAATTTGAAAAGTAAAAAATCTGATCGTCTATTAAAAATAGAAGACAACAGAAAAGAACGTGATTTGAAACTTTCAGATGAGAGAGGTATCCGTTCTACAAAAAACGACAATCGTTATTCTTCTTTAACAGAGAAAGCAACTACAGACGCACAAAAAGCTGCTGTAACAGCCTTCAAGACTG
>JAYUHL010000055.1:0-21964 GCA_043767085.1 Minisyncoccota bacterium | reverse complement strand
AAATATCGCAGAGCGATACGAAGTACCTTTATCATTGCCTTGTTGATTGAGAGTTGTCGGATTATGAATCTGAAAGAAAAAATCAAGAAGATTTTTATATGATGTTTTCGTTGTATCATATTCTATCTCTACTGCTTCAGCATGACCGGAATGATTCTCATAACTTGGGTTATTATTTTCACCCCCAGTGTAACCGACTTCGGTATTTACTACTCCTGGTTGTTTCCTGATCAAATCCTCCAGCCCCCAGAAGCATCCACCCGCGAGTACTATCTTTTTATTCATTTGATTTACCTGAGATAAACTTCATTGATATTGAATTCACACAATGACGAATATTCTTTTCTGTTAATCCTTCTCCAGTGAACAAATGACCTAAATGTCCACCGCATTTTTCACAAGTTATTTCTGTACGCATACCATCCTTGTCTACGCTTTTATGTATTGCTCCGGTTATCTCATCATCGAAACTAGGCCAGCCACAAGTAGACTCGAATTTACTATGCGAATCATATAATGGAGCATCACATTGTCTACAAACATATACACCATTTTCTTTATTATTCACGTATTCGCCTGTGAATCGAGCTTCGGTGCCTTTATCTAAAATAATTCTTTTTTCTTCTGCTGTTAATTCGTTCATATATTTTTTTTATTATTTATAAATATTATTTGAACAAATAGAGATATTTTTCATATCCTTCTTTCTTCATATCTTCTTTGGGGATAAATTTAAGAGAAGCAGAGTTCGTGCAGAATCGACGTCCACCCTCCTCTTTAGGACCATCTAGAAATAGATGCCCCACGTGACCTGCGTCACTACGTATCTCTGTGCGAGTAGTCGAGAGTGAATTGTCTTCGTGCATCGTCACAGAATCGTCATCTATAGTTCTCCAAAAGCTCGGCCAACCAGTTCCTGAATCATACTTGTGCGTGCTAGAAAAGAGTGGTTTACCTGTTACTTTATCGACATATATTCCATGAGCTTTGTTGTCCCAGTATGCATTCTTGAATGGTGATTCTGTGCCCCCTTCGGCTACAACATGGTATGCCAATGGATCCAAATTTTTTAACATCATTGCTATCTCTTCATCAGTGTAATCGTAATCGCCTTTTTTAGATGTCGTATTTTTAATAACACTTTTTGTCTGTTCAGATTGTAGAAACTTTATCGCGGCATCTTTTGCCCATGTCTCTTCTATAAATCCGGCTCGACCTGATCCCTTTTTGTATCGTTCATAATGATCAGATGATTTCTTGTAATAATCTTGATGATATTCTTCTGCTTTGAAAAAAGTAATAAACGGAAGTATCTCGGTTGCGATAGATTTATCGAAAACACCACTTTTCTCTAAACGTGACTTGGAATCTTTTGCGATGATTCCTTGTTCTTCATTCTGATAGAATATAGCGCTCGTGTATTGGAATCCATTGTCAGCAAACTGACCCTTTGTATTGGTCGGGTCGATATGTGACCAATAGATATCCAAAATCTTCTCAGTTGAAATAACTTTTGGATCATAGGTCACCTGCACGGCTTCACGATGCAAAGTTGTGCCTTTTACAACCTTTAGATACGATGCACTCATCTCATCTCCACCTGTGTATCCAGAGACTGCATCTATGACTCCATTTTCTTCTTGGAAATACGCTTCGGTACACCAGAAGCAACCACCTGCAAGCGTGATAGTTTCTAATCCAGTGTTTAAAGTGGTACCTTCTTCTGGAGAATTATTTTTAGGAGCGAAACGCTCTATCAATTTATCTTCTAGTTGAATTGTCGCTCCATAACCAGAGTCTAGGATGAGAGTTTCTATCTTCTTATCATATCCAGTAAGTATCGCGATACCAACAAGGATGATGAGCACCCCAAATATTTTCTTTATTGTGCTTGTTGTTTGCATGTGTGTAGTCACCTTGTTTATAATCTTCTGACCAAAATATGCGATCAGAAGAAGTGAAGTTGCTAATCCTAAAGTAAATCCGACGAGATACAGTAGTCCTGTAGTAAGTGTAGCAGGGAGAACTGTAGCGATGATAAATAAATAAGTTGGAGAACAAGTAGTAAAGACTGGACCTAATGCGAGACCAATGAGCATGTCCCCTTTATAGCTTTGCTTTTGATAACCTGCTCCGACGACTTTGTTACTTGCAATACTTAGCTTGTTTACATATGGTATGCGTGCCCAAAGAGATGGAAATACAATAGCTGTACCAACAAGGACAATCACTAATCCTGAAAAACTAGTCCAGAAAACTTGAGGGATGTCTATGAATAAGGTTGTCGCTTTTAAAAGTAGGGTAAATAGTACAACAGACAGAGAAAGTGAACCGATCACAGTAAACGCCCGTTTTGAAATTCCTTTTGACCCAACTTCAGATGCACCAATAACCACGGGAAGTAACGGCAATATGCACGGTGCAAGCACTGTAAATACCCCCGCTAAAATCGATATCAAAAAGAAAATCATACTATTTTATTTCTGATACTAATTTAGTTAGAGTTGGACTGCCGCTCCACTTTTTAATTAAGTTGCCATCTTTGTCTACTTGCACAAGAGTATGCTGATATGTCACACCGTATTTCTTCTTTAAATCTTTTTCTTTATCATAATCTAATTTCAAAATACTAACTCCTGCTGGAATAGAACTTATATTCTTTTCTATGTCGCCATTTAAACCTCTGCATGACGGACACCATGAGGCATGGAAAAATAGGACAACATCACCAGTTTCTGCGCGGGCGAGTTTCTCGATTGAATACGCTTCATATGATCCTTTTACTACCTTATCAGTTTTATCCATTGTGACAGCATCACCCGTCTTGATCATACTATCAGTATTTGTAGTCTCATTTTTCATCATTGATTCTTTTTCTTCCATCAATTTTTTATCTGCCATTTCTTGTTGTTCCATTTTTCCCTTGGCCATCATTTCGGCATCTTTTTGTTCTACCATACGATTATTATTCCCCATTTTTGATATTCCAAACATTATTACTACTACAACAATTACTGCCACAATACCCAACCTCGATACATTATTAGCGCTCATATATTTTATATTTTTATTAATTATAATATATAAAGTATATATAATTTAAAAACAGATGTAAAGTCAACCTTACATTTAAACTGTGGATAAATACTTTAGATTTTTGTATCGCTCTTGATAAGAACACTTTTAAAAGAAGCTGTGATGAGTTTCATCTTGTCACTTCTTTTGAGATTTTTTATGCGAGCTTCTTCTTTTGATGCAGTGGATCTGTCTTTTAATTTCTTGGAATAAACTAATTTAACTGGTTGTCGAGATAAAGTATACTTTGCTCCGAGCGTCTTGCTATTGTGCTCTAAAACCCGTCTTTTTAAATCCGTAGTGATTCCAGTGTATAAAGTCCCATCAACACATTTTAGAATATATAGGTGGTACATTGTCATGTATTATAACACTTTAATTCTAAATACCTCTACTATCATACGCCCAGTGCAAGAGCGCCTGACGCTGACGAGGTCGACAAGATACATCGCCTGCTCGACAATTTTTTATTACTGCACCGACATGTCGACGAATTGCTATCCATCTTTTTATTTGTCTATTGTCTTCTTTTTCTAATCTGCGTCCCATATAATATCGAGCTTACCACTCAAACCATCCACTAGGATCGTTTTTTTTATCCAACCCTTTTCTATCCAAACAGACATTGACTGGCTGGCATTTATATTGAAATAATTGAATATAAATCAGTTTTTTATTTGATCATATTTTTTGTAACTTTTGGCATATATAAAATCGGATCCAGATAAGCATTAACTGCGGCAATCGGCATAATAAATGTTTTACCTGAGCAAGACAAACTAGGCACTGTCTTTACACTTGCTCCATCAGAAGCATAAACTGTCACATGTAGATGTGGTCCAGTCGAGTGACCAGTGTTCCCGGAGAGAGCCACCGTGTCACCTGTATTAACTTTATCACCAGCCTTTAAACTAACAGATGACAAGTGTCCGTAAGTACTAGATAAACCATTATTATATTTTATAAAAACCCACTTACCAAAAGAAGCACCTTTGCAGTATTGATCAGTATCACCAGTACCTACGACCACACCATCAGCCATAGATTTCACAGCGGTTCCAACACTTGCACGAAAATCAACTCCACTATGTGAACCAGAAGCATACAGGCGTCTCGCTGCGACAGTTCGTCCAAATAACTGAGTTATTAACACATTATCTATTGGCCAAGCGAGGACTCCACTTCCTTCGCTTGGTAAAGATTTAGGATTGAGAACAAATTTTAGCTGTTCCTCGTATTTACGTAAACTTGATTCAAAAATATCTCTTTTTTTTATTTGTTCGGTTAATTGTTTTTTATAATTAGATTCTTGGTTTTTTGTTTGCAAAAGCAGAGTATCTTTTTCTTTTTTTGTACTTTCTATGGCAGTAGTTTTTTCGATCAAAGTTTTATGTAAGAGTGTCAGATTTTTCTGCTCAACTTCTTTTTTGTCTTTAGAAATATCCAGAACTTTAACATCTTCTTTTATTCCTAGCATATGACGCCGGATGCTTTCATTTACAAGTAAAGTATCATTGTATCCTTTACTAAAGAAAGATAGCAACTTACCACTGAATAATTTTTCTAATTCGTTTATATCATCATTCTGGTGCAGATCATAAACTAGACTAGATAATGACTTTTTTGAAGAAATTATGTTTTGGTTTTGAGTATCAATGTTTTTTTCTAAACTTTTTATTATATTATTTGCTAGAGATATCTTTTTACTAGTTAGCTCTTTTTCTTTTAATAATTTATTACGAATTAGATTCAGTTCTGTAATAATTTTTTTTAGACTATTGGCTTCGACACTAGTTCTAACTATCTGGTTTTCGTATTTTTTTATTTCATTATTTATTTTTTCTATTTGTTCGTTAGTCCTATTTATTTGATCTTGTAGCTCAGATGCTTCATCGGCAAAAACTGTATGATTTATCAAAAACATAAGAGAAAAAACCAGCACTATATTAAATATAATTTTTTTTAACACTTTATTATTATACTATTATTTCATCAATATTTCTATAGAGGTTCTCAGTCTTTTTATTGTTTGTTCTTTTCCAAAAATCTCGGAAAGAGTAAATGGATCTGGACTTTTATCTAATCCTGACAATGCATAGCGCATCGGCCATAGCACATCCCCTCGTCCAACTTTTTCTGCAAAAGGAAAAATTATTTCTTTAATATTTTCTTTAGTGAATTCTTTTTCGTCTATTTTTTCTAATAAATAAATAAGTTCTGACATATAAGTTGAGAGAATTCTATATTTATCTTCAGACTCTATTGTAGAATTTTTGAAAAACAAAAAATCTTTCTGATAAACAGGCTCTATGAAAAAGTAATTCAATTCACCATTGTTTATCATATCTGCAACGTCTTTACCTTTTGAAACACGTTCCATAACTATAGGAGTGATACTGTGAAGCATAGTGGTTGTGTAAGTTGGTAAAGATTTAATACTTTCTGGAATAAACTTAGAAATAAAAATTTCCTTATCTTCGTAAGAAAGTTTCTTTAGGTGCTCTCTATTGAACCAATCAAGTTTATCAATATTAAAACCTCCACCACTACGATTTATATTTGAAATATCAAATGCAGCTATAAATTCGCTTGAACTCATTATTTCTCTTTCATCTCCTGGATTCCATCCTATAAATACAAGGAAATTTAACATAGCCTCAGGCAAGTATCCTTCTGCTTTATAGTCTAGGATGTCTTTTGCTCCATCTCTTTTACCTAATTTCTTTTTACCATCAGGAGCCATAATAGGTGGTAGAGTTACAAATAAAGGAGGAGTAATTTCTAGCGCTTCATATAAAGCAAGAAATTTGGGGGTTGAAGAAATAAATTCATCTGCTCTCATAATGTGCGTCACTCCCATTTCTAAATCGTCAATCATATGAGAAAGATTGTAAGTAGGATAACCATCACTTTTAATCAAAATGAAATCATCAAGTGCTTCTGGTCCAGCAGAAAGTTCTCCGTAAACAAGATCATTCCAATGATATGATTTTATGTTAGAAACCTTGAATCGAAGCGGTTGCGTACCATCCCACACAGGTGGGTTCTCTGGTCTATGATCTCTAAATAAAAATGGTCTCTTTTCTTCTTGAGCTTTTTGTCTTAAACCCTCTACTTCTTCTTGCGTGTACGGATCTGTATACGCTAGTCCTTTATCAGCTAAAATCTGTCCATATTTTTTATATGTATCTAATCGCTGTGACTGAAGATAAGGCGCATTGGGACCACCTATATCCACTCCTTCATCCCACTGAACTCCAATCCACTTTAATGATTCAATAATATGCTCAATCGAACCCTTTACTTCACGAGCCTTGTCTGTGTCTTCAATGCGTAAGATAAAGTCTCCTCCATTCTTTCTTGCGAAAGCCCATGCAAAAAGAGCTGTTCTAACACCTCCTATGTGTAAATACCCTGTTGGGCTCGGGGCGAAACGTGTTACGATTTTTTTATGATTATTGTTCATATTATTTTTCGTGAATCATAGCTAGTTGTATAATTTCTTTTGCTATTTCTTCTCCTGCATTTCGATTAGCGAAAGATTCTGCTTTTTGTTTCATTAATGCTAATTTACTTGGATTATTAAAAAGATCATTTATATCGTTTTCAAAAACATGAGTTGTTAGATTGGACTCTTCTATAACCTTGCAACAACCAGCACGAGCGTACGAATACGCATTTTTTCTTTGATGATCACCGTTTGATTGAGTGATCGGGATTATAATTGAAGGCAATCCCCAAGACGCTATTTCAAAAATAGCAGATCCTGCGCGGGAAATCACTAGATCAGCAGAACCTGTTGCCATACGAGTAATTACATTATTCATATAAGGTAATGCAACATAACGCCTAGCATATGATGAAGTAGCTAGAACGAAACTTGATCTACCTTTTACATCTTCGAAATTCTTAACTCCAGTTTGATGAATGATTTGATATTTTTCTACTAAGTTAGGTAACGAATTTATAATTATATCGTTTATAATCTGTGCACCACTTGAGCCACCGATAATAAGTATCGTGGGGATGTCTTTGCTTAAATTAAAGTACTCATGTGAATTATCACTACCAGTTAATAGTATTTCTTTACGGATAGGTTGACCAGTGAATGCTGTTTTTTCTTTTGGAAAATACTCTGCTGCTTCGGGCCACGACACAGCTATACGACGAGCAAATTTAGCTGTCCATAAATTTAAACGTCCAGGATATGAATCTGATTCGTGAAGTATAACAGGTATACGCAGTATGCGAGCAGCAAACACTGCTGGAAAAGCAGCGTAACCGCCTTTTGAGACAACTACATCTGGATAAATAAAAAACATAGATATGAGTCCAAAGAACATTCCTGTTGCTGTTTTAAAATAGTCTATAAAATTACGGAAAGAAAAGTACAAACGCATTTTACCTGATGGAATTTGGACATAGGTAATACTATTTTCAAAAAGCATACGTTTATCGTACGGTGAATCAGACATATAATATAACTTAATATCGATTATTTTTTCTTTCTCTGAAAATTCGATGATTTTTTGTGCTATAGCGATAAGTGGGTAGAAATGCCCACCAGTCCCCCCACCTGTTAACAATATTTTCATATAGTTCTCATTGTAACGTATTTTAAATAATAAAAAAAGGGTTATTATTCTTTAGGTTTAGCTTTGGTTTGGAAGCGAGATATATTTAAAATTATACCCACCATAGCAAGAGAAAGAAACAGAGATGTTCCTCCATGAGATATAAAAACTAAAGGTACGCCAGTTAACGGGAAAACTCCGACAATAGAAGCCATATTCATAAATGATTGAGCTGTTAGCATAGTAACAAAACCGATAACAAGTAATCTAGAAAAAGAATCTGGCGTATTTCGTGCTATTTTATATCCACGTAAAAAGAAAACGACATATAGAATTATAACAAACAAACAACCCACGAAACCAGTTTCTTCTCCTATCACTGCAAATATAGAGTCACCTTGTGGTTCAGGTAGATAATTAAATTTCTGGACACTCTGACCTAATCCTCTACCTAATGGTCCACCAGATCCGAGTGCAATAAGCGACTGTTGTAGCTGATATGAACTTGTACTACTATTGGCACTAGGATCGATAAATGTTTTCACTCTTTCCATTAAATATGGTTTTACTAAAACGAGAATCACAAACAAAACGACAGCACCACCAAATAGGCCTAGTATGTGTTTCCACGGTGCACCAGAAATAAAAAGCATAGTTATAGCTGTTATTGTTATTAGAATCAGACTTTTTGTATCTGGTTGTTTTAACAAAACAAGTCCTATAATAGAAAGCAGTACGCCAAGGGGTACAATACTAAAATTGAATTCTCTAACTCTATTGCGAGCCCATGACAACCATGCGGCAAAATAAATAATAAAACCAATTTTTAAAAACTCGACAGGCTGAAATGAAAATCCTAAAACAGAAACCCACCGACGCGCTCCCCCATGAGCAAAACCGAATTCTGGTACAAAGACCAAAAGGGTTACAACGATAGATGCTATAAAAAAAAGAAGTGAATAATGTTTTAGAAATTTATAAGGGATCTTTAAGGAAAAATACAGGGCGATAGAACCACCAACAAGACCAAAGATAAATTGGTTAAAAAGAACGCTATAGAATTTTGATTCATTACGAGCAAGTATCCCCAGAGACGCACTAGTGAAAATAATAACTCCTACAACAACAAGAGAAAGCGTTATAAAAAAGAAAATTTTATCGATTTTTTTTATATTCATACTAACTAATCAGAAATAAAATAACTCCAAGGATGGCCGACATCAATCCTACAATCCAATACCTCATTGTAACTTTTGGTTTACTCCAACCGATAGCTTCGAAATGATGATGCAACGGTGCAAATAAAAATACTTTCTTCCCATTTCTGAATTTACGTGAAGCAATTTGTAAAACATTAGAAACGACAGTTACAAAAAGTGGTAGTGCTATAATTGGCAGAAGTAGCACTGTATCTGTAAGAAAAGCTATAACTGACAGAGTCATAGTGAGTCCCAACATACCTGTTTCTCCCATATAAAAACGAGCCGGTGGTATATTGAACCATAAAAAAGAAAGGATACCTCCTGTAACAACAGAACAAAAAACACTTAAATTTATTTGATTATTAAAAAAAGCAATCAAAGCAAAGCTAGCGAAAACAGAGGCTAGTACACCACCAGAAAGTCCATCAATACCATCGATAACAGATGACGACCACACAGAAAGCGTGACTAAGATAAAAAACGGTATAAACAGAAAACCAAGTTCAATAAAACCAAAAAATGGTACATACACACTAGATATTTCTAATTTATCAAAAAACCAAAATGAAATAAGAGTGCTGCATAAAACAATTATACTTACTTTTATATAACGCAATTTAATAGGATCTGTTGCCCAAGTTCCCCGCCCAAAAATCTGAATTAAATCATCCATTAACCCTAACAATGAAGCGATGATCAGAGTAAATAGTGGTACCAATGTTTGATCACGACTAATAAAATATAATTTTTCGGTAATAGCGCTAGGTAATAGCATATCCAAAAAACCAATTAAGAAAATGGTAAATACAACAGATAGCCAGATGATGATACCACCGACTCTAGGAGTAGATGTTTCCGACTTACTATCGTGGAATTTCTGAATACTATTTGGAGCTACGTTTTCAGAACGTGATTTCTTTTTCCAAAGTTTATATTTATAAAAATAGTGAGTTGCAATTGGCGTAATAGATATACCAATAATGAAAGCCACGACACTGGGTAAAAATATCTTTATTGCATTAGTCATTGTTTGTTTGTTGTAAAGTTTCTTCTAATTGTTGACGAATTTTTTCAAAATTTGGCAAGTCCTCGATACTAGACGCTCCCATAAAAGTTAGCGAATCAATACTTGGCTTATATAAAACCTTGCGACTATCGACACTGTCGACATAACGCTCGATTAAACCACGGACAACGAGGTTACGCAATATAAAACCAGAATTAACTCCACGTATATAGTCTATCTCGCTACGAGCAACACCATTTTTATACATAACAATAGACAAAGTTTCCAGAGCTGAACGAGTCAACTCTTTTGTAATTTCGTCTTTACGGATGGATTCGATGGTCGGTCCTAGTTCTTTAATTATACCTAGGACAACTTCGTCTTCGTGACGAACTAAAACCAAACCTCTGTTTTGCAAATTGTTTTCTAAAATCAATAAACTTTTTTCTATCTCTTCTATTTCAACATTTAAAAGTTCCGCCAATTTTTTGATTTTGACATTTTCGCCTTTATAAAAAAGCAGGCCTTCTATTTTTTGTTCTAAAGTTATTTCATTCATATTTTTGTGCTTGATAAGTAATATTAAAATTTTTTGTGTCTGGTGACTTACCCCGAGGACCGAAAAATTTTAATATTACTTATCAAGATAATTCCTTTACAATTTCCTGCTTATTAATAGTAATGTCATCAAAAGAGTTGTTCTGAACTACGTCTAGTATACCCTCACGTACCAATTCTAGCATAGCCAAGAAAGAAACGATAACGTGAACTTTTGCTTCAGCACTATCACGTGCTCCAAAGCTTTTTGAAAAATCTTTGAAAGAAGTATTCATAGCACTCTGGATTCTTTCGGTTAAATTATTTATAACTTCATCTATATTTATAACTTTTTTTATTTCAACTTGAGGTAATTGTGCTTCTTTTTTAGGAGCATTTCTTAGTACGTCTTCGATCGAGGTTGAAATTGTGTTTATGGTCATTTGATCATCTGGAGAGAATATAGGCTCAGACCAAACACGATCAACAGGAGTAAATATTATTTGAGTACCGAAATTATTTTTAATTTCAACGCTTGCATTTTTAATTATCTGATAGAGCTTGAGTCTTTGTTCTAGATCAACTATCTTTTCTTTTTCATCATTTGTTAATTCTAAGTTAGGTAATAATGATTTAGATTTTATGAGTATCAGAGTCGCTGCAATTAAAACGAAATAAGATATATCGGCGATGCGTTTTTCTTGAGGAATATCAACTAATTTCTTAACATACGATATATATTCTTCTGTGACTTGAGCAAGCGTTATGTCATTAACAAAAAGCTTGCGTGCCTCTACGAGACTCAGCAATAATTCCAAAGGCCCTTCAAAAGAAGGTTGTTTTATGCTGTATGTAGATATTGTTTCCTCTTCTTGCATCTTTTGATTATAACAAGATAACGGTGGTATTCAAAATAAAATCCCTAACACTAAATTAGTGCTAGGGATTATACATATTTTAAAAATTTTCATAAGTTTTTAGAATTTCATCTAGAGTTAGTTTTGCAAAGAAATCTGAGATATGAGTATCATACTCTGATAGTACTTTAAAAGTATCTTTAGCTCCTTCTAATCGCATATTTAAAGTAGAAGATCCATTATAATAATCCAATTGCGAAATGAATTTTTTATAACCTTTTGAACTTGCTTTTGGTATGGACATAACTCTTGGAAAGTTTTTGCCAGCAGATCTTAAAAAAGAAGGACCACCAACATCGATATTGCCTCTGCATTCTTCGGCTGTAACACCTTCTTTTTTAACAACTTCATCAAATGGATATAGGTCCACTATAACCAAATCTATAGCCACTGCATTTTCTCTTTTTAAATCCTCTTGATGAAGTTCTGAGAAAGTTTCTGTTAAGTAGCCAAGGAAAAATTTATGATGAAGCGTCTTTACTAAGCCACCATCTGTTTCTGGTATACCAGTATCTTCTGATACTTGTATAATTTTTCCATCCCTTACATCTGAAGGAAAATATATTTCAAGATGCGAGAAAGTTCCTCCGATTGAAAAAATAGTTACCTGGGGACAAATTTTAATCAGAGCATCCACCAACATAACAATATTTTCTTTGTCATGCACATTAATAAATACATTTTAATAGGCACAAGATTTTGTACCTTTTTTACTTCTCTAATCATAATTCTGTTTTTTAATTTTTAGAAAATCAATTTAATTTATTGAAATACTACACTATTTTTAGATTTTGTAAAGAATAAAAGTTTTCCACAGTTTAGATAGGTACTTTAGTTGACTAAAGTACTTTACTTTGCTAAAGTAGTTATATATGAAATTTGATTGGGATACAAAAGAAAATAAACAATTTTTAAATGCGATACTTTCCTTGGAAAACAAGACTGAGGCCAAGTCTTTTCTTCGCGACCTCATGACTGAAGGCGAGATAGTTGAATTTGGCAAAAGACTCGAAGCCGCTCGCCTACTCTCTAATGATACACAGTACGCTCTTATAATAGAGAGAACCGGTCTTTCTTCTACAACTATCGCTCGCATTTCGAAATGGCTCAGAGGCTCTCTTGGTGGCTACCGCATGATCCTTTCTCGTACCAACAATCTTAAAAATGAAATAAATAACAAGCATCATAACAATCCTTCAAAAATTCAGAGAGGATTGCCTTTGACGCGTTAATATTAAAACGTATTCGAATATAACCCCTTCTGAATTTACAGAAGGGGTTTTGATTTATATACCTAGAATTTTTAAAAACGATAAATCTGCGAAATGAAATAAAAAAATTAGTTCTTTAAAAAATTAAAAAAATGAAAAACCAACAAATTACTTTACTTAAAGAGAGAGAAGTTCTAAGAACATTACTCTTGAGATCTTTACCTTTAGGCATTACGCCTTCAGAGCGTTATAATGTCGAGTACGAATTTAGACATGAACTTGAAGGTTCTTTGTACTCATTTGATTCTCATATCTTCTCTTTATTAGAAGAGATACTCAAAAATTGTAGTAAGAGAAGTATAATTATTGATGCAGGTGCTGGTAACGGTCAGTTACTAAAATATATCAGGCAATTAGGTTTTTATAATTTAATTGGAATTGATATTTCGTCGAAATCTATAGATTTAATTGAGAAATTTGGTATAAACTGTTTCTGTGGAAGAATTGAAAGTAGTCCTGTAATGTATAATTCGATAGACATTTTATTTTTAAGTTATTTTATAGATAGAGATAGTGATCAAGCTAGAACATTTATACATTCTATAAATCTTCTTAAGAGAAATGGAACATTAGTAATCGAAGGATTGTTCCCTTGTGTCCTGGTAGATTCCAATGGTGTTAATTATGGTCCTGCAAATGTAACAAGAGGGAAAGACGCATTAGAAGATATATTTTTAGCAATAAATTTTCTTGAACGAGAAGGGCTTAAATTAACTAAAATGATCCGTGGTAATAGGAAAGTATTTAGTTTGGATGGTTTAGAAGAATTATCAAGTGACATTCTTATTTTCAAAAAAATAAGAAAAAATTAAATAATAATAATACCCGCGGCGACAAACGTCGCTGTGGGTATTATTTTTAAAAATTAAAAAAAATATATGACAAAAAAATTACAATCAAATATAAAAAAGAAAAAGAGAGTTTTTAATCCAAGCCAAGACAATGAGAACTGGCAGGAGCTTTTTGATACACAATTTAATAATTTGCAATCAAAAAATGCTATCTCAAAAATATGGATAAATGGATTAAGTAAACTTGGTATAAATAATGAAATCATGCCGACTGCAATAGAATTAACAGAAATTTCAAAAAAATACACTGGTTATACTTTTATTCAAACACAGGAAAGCATTATTGTAGAACAAATAGATTGGTACAGGTCTATATCACGATACGAGATGCCTATTTCTTGTTTTTTACGTACTCCAGAAGAGCTATCATACTGTGATGAACCAGATAATTGGCACGAAATAATTGGACATATCCCATTTCTAATGGATAAAGAATACTCAGATATGTATCAAAATTTAGCAAGATTATATATAGAAAATTATGAATCTAAAAATGATAGTAAATTAAAAGTCGCCGATTTCTTAGGTGGAATGATAATTGAACTTGGTCTAATAAAAGAACAAGGTGTTTTAAGAGCATTTGGAGTAACGCTTTACTCTTCTTCAGGAGAACTCGAAAGAGCATATGAAATTACAAATCAAAAAATATTCACACCTGAAGCTGTCGAACAAGAAAAAGGATACGAGAGATCAGACTTTCAAAATACTTACTACATTATAGAAAGTATAGAACAGATCAATGATTTAATTAATAAAACTCGTAATTCATAAATTATGTACTTTAGTTAAGTAAAGTACTAAGTTTTTAAATTGTTAGAATAAATTAATTATTTATTTTCAAAGCTAATCTAGCTAAAGTTTCATCGTCGGCGCGTTTGTAGTCATGAGAAGAAATATAACCTTTGTATTGGTCGAAATAAAGATCTGGACCACCACTGTGAATACGCCATTCTTCGTCTTTTGTACCGTGCATTGGAAAAAGCTTGGCGTGGACATGATTAACTCCAAAGCCCTCAAAGATCATACCCGTACGTCCTACATCGTCTAGTTTATCATCGAGCAACTTCCCTACTTTTTTAGCAACTATCACTAAATCTGTTAATACTTTGTCATCTAAATCAAAGGCGTAACTGTCATAATGCTTTTTGGGTATGACAACAGAAAAACCTTCGGTATTCGGAAAGATAGAAAGAAAAGCTAAATGATTATCATCTTCGTATATTTTGTGGCTTGGCGCCTCCCCTTTTACAATTTTACAAAAAATGCATTCGTCCATAAAATTTAAACTATTTTTTAACTTGAATATTTAATTCTTGTAATTGAACATTTGTCATTGCACTCGGTGCTCCCATCATGAGATCACGCCCTTCACCTGTTTTAGGAAAAGCAATAACTTCACGAATATTTGGCTCATTTTCTAGTAACATAACTATGCGATCTACTCCGACAGCACAACCACCGTGAGGAGGTGCACCGAACTCAAATGCATGAAGCATATGTCCGAAACGAGCTTCAATCATTTCTTTTTCCATACCTAGTATTTCAAATATTTTATTCTGTAAATCTCTTTGATGAATACGAATAGAACCACCACCGAGTTCATAACCGTTTAGCACTATGTCATATGCATTCGCGCGTGCAGACAATGGGTCTGATTCTAGTAAATGTGCGTCCTCTGTTTTAGGAGAAGTAAATGGGTGATGCACTGCTTGAATAATACCGTCTTTATTTTTTTCAAACATAGGAAAGTCGACAACCCAACAGAAAGCAAGTAAATCAGGGTCTTCTTTATCATTACGTAAGTCTGGTTTGTCGTTGCTGTATTTTTCCATTGACTCAGCATAAGTTAAACGCGGAAAAGGAATCTCTTGGATTTTTTTATTTGGATAAACATTTTGCACCATTTCGATAAAAATCTTTTCTGTGTAAGCAATAATGTCTTCTTGTTCTATAAATGACATCTCGTAGTCTAGTTGCGTAAATTCTGGTTGGCGATCACCTCTTGTGTCTTCGTCACGCATACAACGAGCAATTTGAAAATATTTTTCGAAACCAGCTACCATTGCCAATTGTTTGAATTGTTGTGGTGATTGAGGTAAGACATAGAAATTGCCAGGCTCGATACGTGAAGGTATAACATACTCACGAGAGCCTTCTGGTGTACCTTTTGTCATCATCGGTGTTTCGATTTCGACAAAGTCACTGTCATGCATATAACTGCGGAAGAAGGTTATGATTTTATCACGCATACGGATATTTTTCTGCAGACGTTCTGAACGTAAATCCAAGTAACGGTATTTCATACGGATGTCTTCGCCAACTTCACGTGTATCAGTGTCTATTGGAAAAGGCATTGTTTCGGCTTTATTTAATACCTCTATCCCCGTTATCTCCATCTCTATGTCTCCATTGAGAACTCCCACTTTTATATTTCTCTCTGGGCGAGCATTTACTATGCCTGTTACTTTTAACACCCACTCTGTGCGGACTCCTTTAACACTCTCGATTGCTTCAGTGTGATTTGGCAGTACAACACCTTGGACCTTGCCAGTCATGTCGCGCATATCCATAAAGACCATCTTGCCTTGATCGCGACGTACATCCACCCAACCACAAACAAAAACCTCTTCTCCTGCGTGTTTATTTAAATCTTTAATGTAAATTCTATTTTTCATATATTTTTTATATTCCCTGGCAAGGCAGAGTAAATTAATTATTTTAGTGCACAAATCTCTTCAGAATCTCGCATGGTTGACCGATAATAAAACAAAGCACAACTAGTATCCAATAAAACGGGGCAAAAGCTATATACAATATTTTATCTTCTTTCCAAAGTGGTATATACCAAGCATGCACCTTTGTGTACAAAATACCTAATGGATAATTTATGACATTTAATAAAATCAGTAATATAGAAGCTATGTATTTCATATATTTAATCCAATACTACCTCTAATAATTTCCATTTTTACTTTTGCTTGTAAATTTGCTTTTTGCGCACCGTCTTTAAGTATCTCTTTTACTTTTTCTATATCCTTTGCATATTCTTCTCTCTTATTTCTCATGGGAGTTATTTTTTCTAAGATTTCAGACAACAACATCTCTTTTGATTCTTTATAGCCAAGACCACCATCTAAATATCTTTTTCTTAAATTTTCTAATTCATCATTATTTAAAAATAATTTATGTAAAGCAAAAATATTACAACTTTCTGGATCTTTACTTTCATTTGGTGATTTTGAATCTGTAACGATACTCATAACTGCTTTTTTTATTTCTTCATCTGTTCCAAAAAGTGGAATTGTATTTCCATAACTCTTTGACATCTTGCGTCCATCAGTCCCAGGAACGATAGCTACATCTTGTAGAATTATAGGTTCTGGAAGTTTAAAACTTTCTCCATAAATATTATTAAACTTTTGGGCAGTATCCCGAGCGTACTCTACGTGTTGTTTTTGATCAGCCCCAACTGGAACTACATCTGCATCTTGGATTAAAATATCGGCAGCCATAAGTAGTGGATAATCAAAAAGTCCAACAGTTACATCTTTTGCTTACATATGAGCATCTTTGTAAGATGTTGCTCTTTCAAGAAATGCCATCGTAGTAATAGTATTGAAATACCAAGCAAGTTCTGTGACTTGAGGTAAATCTGATTGTTTAAACAATGTAACTTTTTTTGGATCAAGACCACAAGCTAAATAATCGAGCACAACATTTAAAATATACTTAGAAAGAATCTCTTTATTTTGAACTGTAGTAAGAGCATGCAAGTCAGCAACAAAGATAGAAGCATCGTATTGGTCTTGTAAATCAACAAATTGGCGAATAGCGCCAAAATAATTACCTATATGCATAGTACCTGATGGTTGTATCCCTGAAAGTAATCTTTTTTTCATATAAGACTATAATACCAAAAAATTAGACTTTTGCACATATTACCAACAGTTTTGTCCTCTTTGCAATATAGGCAATATTTTTCTACGTGCTACAATAAAAAAATGCCAGACAAGAAACTACACATTCGCATACCACCACAAAGCCTCGACTCAGAGAAAGCCGTTCTTGGTTCTATCATGTTGCGCCCAGGAGCACTGCACGAAATCAACGACATCATAAGTTCTGATTCTTTTTATGCAACAAAACACGGAGACATCTACACTGCTATGATGGAGTTATCTAGTCGTGGTGAACCTATAGATATTTTGTCCGTTTCAAACAAGCTAACACTACAAGGCAAGCTAGATGCTATCGGTGGTGCAAGTTACCTAGGCGAATTAACAAATAGTGTACCAGCCTCAACTAACATAAAATATTATGCAGACTTGGTTATCAAAAAACATTTACTTAGAAAAATCGTAGATGCAGGGACAGATATTTCAGAACTTGGTTTCCGTGAGGACATAGAAGATGTTTTCGAAGTCCTCGACCAAGCAGAAAAAAGAATGATGGGTATAAATAGCAATATGTCTGGACATGCTTTTACATCATTGAAACAAAGTTTACCTGAAGCTTACGATCGTCTAGAAAAACTTCACGAAAAGAAAGGTGAACTTCGTGGTGTCCCAACTGGTTTCAAAGACCTCGACGCATATTTATCTGGATTACAAAAATCTGACTTAGTAATACTAGCTGCTCGCCCATCTATGGGTAAGACAACACTGGCTCTCGACATCGCTCGTCAAGCAGCACTCAACAATGGAACACCGACTATTATATTTTCTCTCGAAATGAGTACTCAGCAACTAGTAGACAGATTGCTCGCTGCTCAATCAAAAGTAAATGCGTGGTCACTTCGAACTGGAAATTTGCATTCAGAAAACGAATTTGCAAAGATACGTGACTCATTAGATAGTTTAGCGAAAGCTCCAATCTTCATAGACGATATGGCTGGTAACTCTATCGTTCGTATGCGTTCTGTTTGTCGTCGTATCCGTGCCGAGCATGGATTGGGACTCATTGTTGTCGACTACTTACAGTTGATGTCCGCTAGTAGGAACTACGACAATATGGTTAATCAGGTTACAGAAATATCGCGCTCTCTTAAAGCACTAGCTAAAGAGTTTGATGTGCCTGTTCTCGCACTTTCACAGCTCTCTCGTGCAGTAGAGAGTCGTGGGGGGCGTCCACGTTTGTCAGACTTGCGTGATTCTGGTTCTATTGAACAAGATGCCGACATAGTTATGTTTATTCACCGTGAAGACAAAGGTAAAGATGAAAGTGAGAAGACAAATATTGCTGAGATACTTATCGAAAAACACCGTAACGGTCCAGTAGGAAAAGTTGATCTGTACTTTGATGAGAAATCTACAACATTTATGACTATCGAAAAATCAAGCCTTAGTGATTTCTCTGCTCCAAAAAACAAAGCTATGTTAAGTGAATTTTAAATAAAATGAATCCACCAAAACTTTCCAATGAATTAAAATTATTAATGTAATATACTCTGCTGTACCACATACTATTTTATTGATAGACATGAGTCGGTAGAAATTTTAGGCGGATGAACCCTATTGAGAAATTAACACAACACTTTAAAGAATTCCCTGGTATCGGCGAGAGACAAGCCAAGCGTTTTGTTTATTTTTTATTACACAAAAATCCTGGTTTTGTGGATGAATTATCTAATGAAATAAAAGAATTAAAGAAAAATATAATTCAATGTAATTCGTGTTTTTTATTTTTCCCTACGCTTAATAAAGATATAGATTTTAAAAATAAATTATGTGATGTTTGTAACGATACCAGAACTGATCATAGTTCCCTTTTGATAGTTGAAAAAGACGCCGATTACGAAAATATAAAAAAGAGTTGTTTATATAAAGGGATGTATTTTATACTTGGTGGAACTGTACCAATAGTCACCAAAGAAACTCCTAGTTTTATTAAAACAAAAGAGCTGTTAAAAACAATCGAAAACAGATGTAACAATGATGGTCTAAAAGAAGTTATACTTGCTCTTTCTGTAAATCCAGCAAGTGAACATACTGATATGTATTTAAGGCAAATACTAAACGAATTACAAAAAAAATACGATTTAAAAATCGTCTCATTAGGTCGAGGTTTGTCAACTGGCACTGAACTCGAATATTCAGATAACGAAACAATAAAGAACGCTCTTCAAAATAGACATTAAGAAAATGTCTATTTTATAATTCGAGTTAATAGGGCGCTTATTTTTGTAGTAACTTCGTAATTTATAGTTTCTATACTTCGTGCTATGTCTTCTACTTTAATTTCTAACTTATTTTGAACACCGATAATAACAACTTCGTCTCCTGACTTAATATTTTTTATATTAGAAACATCAACAACAGTCATATTCATTGAAACACGCCCCAAAATTTTTGCTATTTTACCTTTTATTAGAAAAAAACCATTATTCGACATAGAGCGAGTTAATCCATCCGCATAACCTGCAGGTATGACTGCGACAGTAGTCTTCTTTTTTGTAACATACGTTAAACCATAGCCGATAGTATGATTCGCAGGTAGTACTTTGACTTGAGCCACATGTGTCACCCATTTTAAAACTGGTTTTAAAATTATATCTTTTCTGTTTATCATTTCTAGATGACTACTTGGCCACATACCATATAAACCTATTCCTAAGCGAACTAAATCATTTTTATTTTCTTCTTTTTCATGTATCAAAATACCAGATGTTGCAGAAATATGAGTTTGAATATCTGGGAAACCATTGTTTCTAAGTATCTTTATGCAATCATTAAAAATCTGTACTTGCTTGTTTGAATGAATAGAATTAGTTGTATCTTCTATATTTGCAAAGTGAGAGTACGCGCCTTCGAGAATTATATTTTTCATTTTTTTAATTCCTAAGATAATTTTATTTAAATCATTTGGCATTATACCTTCGCGACCCAAAAAAGAATCTATCGCGATGTGGACTGTGGCTTTTTTATTCAATTTAAGAGCTATACTATTTATCTCTGACAAATGTTCGTAATCGAAAGCTGAAATTATCGCACCATCTAAAATAGCTGTTTTAATACCATCTTTGTTTAAATAACCAAAAATAAAGATTGGTTTTTTAGAAAATTTATAAATCCTATTAAATTCTTCGATACTATTTACCTGAAAATAATCAACATAATCATTTAAAATTTCTACCATAGCAACATCTCCATGACCATAAGCATTGGATTTTATACAAGCTACAACTTTAGTATCTTTTTTTAATAAAGACTTAAATTCTTTTACATTGTGTACGGCATTTTTACTATTTATTTCCAAATAAGACAAAGGTTTAATTTTCATAATCTATATTGATAGTTTAAGTTTCTTTTCTCTTGCAAATCTCTCTTGTGCTAAAGAGATGAGCCTATCTATGAGTTTTTCTTTAGACAAGCCAGTTTTTTCCCATAAAACTGGGTACATGCTCATATTAGTAAAACCTGGAATAGTATTAACTTCATTTACAAAAAAGTTATTTTTATCATCAATAAAAAAGTCGACACGAGTCATACCTTCTAATTCTAAAACTTTATAAGTTTTTATGGCTATTTCTTGTAATTTTTTTTGTAAACTTTTTGATATTTGAGCTGGGATTTCCATACTAGATCCATTTGGGTCAAAATACTTTGCTTCATAAGAATAGAATTTGTGTGATCCATGAGTTACAATCTCGCCACAAATAGACGCTATGGGATTTTCATTACCTATAATTGCACATTCTATCTCTCTCTTACCTGTGATGAATTTCTCTACTAATATTTTTTTATCAAATTGAAAAGCATCGCGGATCGCTTTTGTAAATTCTTTTTCATTATCTATTTTGTTTACTCCCACAGACGATCCAGAATTAGCTGGTTTAACTATCATAGGTAAACCAAGTTTTTTCTTACAAATAGCAAAAGAAATTTTATCATTATTATGAAAAACTAAAAACGGTGTGTTAGGAATCCCTGCTTCGTTGAGCAATCTTTTTGTGACATCTTTATCAAAACCCAAAGCCGAACCGAGAACTGACGGTCCAACAAAAGGTACATTAGAAAATTTTAATAATCCTTGTAGTATTCCATCTTCTCCATTGGTACCATGGATAATTGGAAAAACAACGTCAGTTTTAGGAAAAGAAGTGATTTTATTTTTCTTACTTTTTTCAATACTAGATCCTGTATCAAACCAATTACCCTCTTTGTCTATATAAATACAAGAGACATTATATTTCTTTTTATCCATTGAGTCTTTCACATTGCGAGCCGACATCAAGGAAACTTCATGTTCTACTGACTTACCACCGTATAAAATAGTAATATTTAATTTTTTCATATTTTTTTATTGTACCAAGTACAGACATTTTTTCAAAATTTTTGATTTTATAAGCCTTTTATGGTATTATCCATTTATTGCTGGAGTGACGGAATTGGTATACGTACACGACTCAAAATCGTGCGCCGCAAGGCTTGAGGGTTCAAGTCCCTCCTCCAGCACCAGAAGAGAACTAGACAGTTTTTTAGAAGCAGAAATGCGGGACGCGCGAAGCGCGTCCCAAGGATTCCCGCCGAATT